>NZ_BTPU01000077.1:0-21863 GCF_036985595.1 Vallitalea maricola
CTATTAATTTCTTAACATTAGAGTTCCTAATGTTAAGAAATTAATAGGTAGTCCTATAATACATACCAATATTTATAAGCATGTAGTTCCTGACAGCATTTTTTATGATAAAGATAATCCTGATAAAAATGAACAGCTGACAACATTTAACAGTAGGATTGATCAACTCAAGAAACTAAAAGACATGGGTATAGATAAGGCATATGTTCATCTAGATGGATGGGGTAAAATGGGATATGACAACCAGCACCCAGATGTATTACCTCCCTGTGAAAAAGCTGGCGGCTATAAGGGAATGAAAAAATTATCAGATACCTGTAAAGATTTAGATTATATCTTTGCCACACATGACCAATATCGAGATTATTATCTAGATGCAGATACCTTTGACATTAATCAAGCTATTGTAGATGAAATAGGTGATGTTGAGATGGAAGCTACATGGGAAGGTGGAAAACAAGCATATCTTTGTGCTGCTTTTGCTCCGTACTATGTAAGAAGAAATTTTGAGATGTTAGAAGATAATGGGATTGAGTTGAGAGGTAGCTATTTGGATGTTTTCAGTGTAATAGAATTAGACGAATGTTTTCATGAAGAACATAGGATGTCGAGAAAAGAATGTATGAATAAAAGAATAGAATGCTTCAACTATGTTAGTTCAAAGGGAATATTAACAAGTTCAGAAGAATGTTGTGATTGGGCAATACCACATATGAATCTTGTTCACCATGCTCCCCATGCCTTATATCCCAATATAGATACAGGTAAATCAAGAGGTATACCAGTACCTTTGCTGAACTTGGTTTATCATGAATGTATTATAATTCCGTGGACCCTTTCAAAAGGAGGTTGGGGTATACCTGTACCTCAAGATGGATTCTTATATGCATTATTAAATGGTGGAGTAGGTTATCTTAGTATAGAGGCTGACAAAGAAGAAATTGATAGGAATAAGATTGTATGCCAGCTGTCTGATAAAGTAGCTATGTGTGAAATGGTAAGTCATGAATTCTTGGATGAAACATGCAATAAACAAAAGACAGTATTTTCTGATGGAACTTTTGTGGAAGTTGATTTTGATAATGACCAGTATAAGATTGGTAATTTATAAGTAGCACTATACCTAGCTGATATATGAGGAGAATAAAATTATGGATTATAAAAGAGAATATAAAGCACCTAAGTCATATTGTAATCTTAGCTTTGATGAGCCTATATTGAATTGGGATGAAGGAATTCCCTTAGGTAATGGATTAACAGGTTGTTTGATTTGGGGAGATGGTTCTCCATTGAACTTCAGTCTGGATAGAGGAGATCTATGGGATAAACGTCCAGCCAGTGAGACTCTAAGAGATGATTTCAATTATAAGAAACTAATAGAATTAGTAGAAAACAGGGACCAGCAAGGAATCAGAGATTTATTTGATAACTGCTACAATAAACCAACTCCAACAAAAATTCCAGCAGGTAAATTAATACTGGATTATGGGAAGGCAAATAACATAAGAAGCCAATTAAATATTGAAAATGCTGTTGCTGACATCTGTATAGTAAAAGAGGGAGAGACCTCTACTATAAAAAGTTTCATACATGCTGCTAAAAAGATAGGTTTAATGACAATATCTAATTATGAGATGGTAAAAGAATTAAAGATTGTAGCTCCAAGATTTGGAGTAAAATCAGATAAACTAGACGATCATGGATATAAGAATGAAGATGAGTTACATAAATCAATAAGATATCTAGTATATCCAAAAAAAGAGTTTCATGAGGAAGATAATCTAAGATGGTTTGTACAAAAAACAGCAGAAGAGCTTGATTACGGGATAATATTAGGTCAAAAGGTCATTGGAGATAATTTATATATTGTTTACAGTATCGGTTCAAGCATAGATGGTCAAGATTGGCTTGAAGACCATAAAAATAATATACGTGAAGCACTAGAATCTGGTTTTAATACTATGCTGATAGATCATATAAACTGGTGGAAGAAATTCTGGGAGAAAAGCTCAATTACGCTATATGATAAAGAATTGGAGAAAATGTGGTACCTGACTAACTACCTTTTTGGAGCATGTTCAAGAAAAAATGCTCCACCTATGCCATTACAAGGAGTATGGACTGCTGATAATGGTGAACTGCCTCCTTGGAAAGGTGATTATCATAATGATTTGAACACTCAATTAAGCTATCTTCATTACTTGAAAGCCAATCATATAGAAGAAGGTGAAAGCTTTTTGGATTTCTTATGGGATCTTGTACCTGAGGGACAAGAATTTGCAAAGGAATTCTTTGATGCTGATGGATTATGTTTGCCAGCTGTAATGACTATAGATGGTAAACCACTTGGAGGATGGCCTATGTACAGCCTGAATTTGACTAATCAGATATGGTTATGTCAATTCTTTCAAAGGCATTGGGAGTATACTGGTGATGATGAGTTCTTAGAAAACAAGGCATATCCTTACTTAAGAGAAACAGCAAGATGCATGTTAAGATGGCTGAAACCAGGTAAGGATGGGAAATTATATCTTCCATTATCTAGTTCACCAGAAATTCATGATGATGAAATAGAGGCATGGTTGACACCTAACAGTAATTATGATTTATCATTACTCAGATATCTATTTTCAACTTTGTGTACTATGGCAGAGGTTCTAGGATATGAGGAAAAATCTATATGGAAAGAAAAATTAGAATTATTGCCTGAGCTGGCTGTTAATGATAATAATGTTCTTATGCTGTCACCAGACGAATCATTGAACGAAAGTCATAGACATCATAGTCATGCAATGGCAATATATCCATTAGATTTGTTGAATTATAATCTAGGTGGAAGAGATAAAGAAATAATTGACAGTACCATAGAGGACTTAGAAAAATTAGGTAAAGGTCTTTGGGTAGGTTTTTCATTTACATGGATGTCAAAATTTTACTCAAGAAAGGGAAATGGAGAAGGAGCAGCCTTTCAATTACAGCTTTTTTGGGAAAATCTTTGCTCCAAGAATGGTTTCCATCTAAATGGAGATTACAAAAGCAGAGGATTAACTAATTGGCACTATAGACCATTCACATTGGAAAGCAATATGTGTGCTACTGATTCTATCCAAGAAATGTTGTTGCAGACATTCGATAGAGTAATAAGGGTATTTCCTGCTATACCTTATGAATGGAAGAAGAATGGTACTAGTTTCAAGGATTTCAGGGGAATGAAAGGAATTTTAATTTCTTCATCAATTAAAGATGATAGATTGGAATATATTCATCTAAAAGCTCATAAACAAGGTGAATACACTGTACAAAATAAGTTCGATTCAGAATTAATTATTATCAAGAGGAAAGATAATATTGAGAAAGTAAATTGTAAAGTAGGCATGAATTTTATAGTTGACTTAAGGGCTCATGAAGAATGTACTATAACAGCTAAATAATCTATAACTACAAAAAGAATCTGTTGCAAAACAATAAATTAAATTGATAATTGAAATGAGGAATTAAAATGAAACCATCACTTATATTTACTAATAATTATTATGAATGTGAAGAAAAAATAGAAGAATCATCAGTACCATCAATTTGTGAAATGATTAATGTTCAAAACAAAGATAAACAACAAAATTTCTTATCAGAAGATGAAGGACTACATATAGGATATGGTAAAATCGTAGGCTGTTTTCCATATAAAGAGCAGAATCAGTATACTACTGATCTGAAAAACAGAGAGGTAGCAGTAGCAGTTTTAGAAAATGATTACTTGAAGGCAACATTTTTGACAGAGTATGGCGGTAGGTTATGGGAATTAATAGATAAGAAGAAAGGAAAGAATCTATTATATACAAATGATGTAATACAACCTAGAAATCTAGCCCTCAGAAATGCATGGTTCAGTGGAGGAGTTGAATGGAACTTAGGTGTGATTGGACATTCACCTTTTACCTGCGATAAGTTATATGCAGCCGAAACTACTAGAGAAGATGGCACGCCTATACTTAGATTCTATGAATTTGAAAGGATACGTAAAGTAACTTATCAAATGGATTTTTGGCTAGAAGAAGATTCTAACATTTTATTCTGTAGAATGCGTATTGATAATAGAAATTCTGAAATGATACCTATGTATTGGTGGTCTAATATAGCTGTTCCAGAATATGAACACGGACGACTTGTTGTTCATGCAACAGAAGCTTATAAGAATTCTGCAAGTGGAGGTATAAGAAAAGTTCAAGTACCTGTTGATAATGAAGCCGGATATGATATTACATTTTATGAAAATACCATATCATCAGTAGATTATTTCTTTGATATTCCATCAGATGCTAAGAAATATATTGCTAATGTTAATAATGATGGTTACGGTCTTTTACAGCTATCATCCAACCGACTCCAAGGAAGAAAACTGTTCTCATGGGGACATATAGAAGGTTCTGATAATTGGCAGGATGTATTGACTAAAAATGCAGGAAAATATATTGAAATTCAAGCTGGTGTAGCCAAAACTCAATATGAATGTATTCCAATGCCACCTAACACTGTTTGGGAATGGATAGAATGTTATACAAGTGTAGATGTTGAGCAAAGTAGCATATTCAACGAGTATGATAATGCAGTAAGAACCGTGGATGCTCAAGTAGAGAATATCTGGAAGAAATATGACCTGGACACAATGGTTGCTGATACAAAAGAATCTGTAGGAAAGAAAAAGTTCAATCTTGTTAGGACTGCCAGTGGTTATGGTGCTCTTGAAAATAGGCTAAGAGAAAGACTAGGAGAAATTTCAATAAGTGAACATCTTGAATTTCCAGTAAGTGATGATGTAAAAGACTGGCTGGATATTCTGGAAATGAACACTTTTACTCACAAGGATTCTAATATAGCACCATCTAGTTTTGTAGTCGGTGATGAATGGATAGACATACTAGAGAAATCTTCTAAGGGAGAAGGAAAAGATAACTGGTATGTATGGTACCAATTAGGGGTTATGTACAAGTATACTAACAGGCTTGAAGAAGCTTTGAATTGTTTCAAGGAATCTTTGTTTCTAGAAGTAAATAAATGGTCTTATCATGGAACAGCATATCTATATAATGAAATCAATGATATTGATAAAGCAGTGAAATATGCTTTAAAAGCTATAGATTTAGGCACAGATGATTATTCATTATGCGAAAGCTGTATGAAACTTCTATTGAATAATGAATTCTATGAACTCATAATTAAGACTTACCATATATTGGGGGAAGAAATACAAAACAACAATCGAATAAAGATGTATCTAGCATTTGCCTACGTTAATACAGGTAATGTTGATAAAGCTGACAGGATGATGAATGAAGAAGGAGGATTGGATGTGGTTGATATCCGTGAAGGAGAAATAACCATCACAGAATTATGGGAAGAAATATACAAATTAAAAAATCCTGATGTGAGGGAAGAAGATATAAGAGTACCTAAAAAGTATAATTATAAGATGAAAGTATACAGTGATAATTAAACTATAGATATTATATCTATTTTAGTAGGTAAAACTATATATTTTGGAGGAGAAGGTATATGAAAGATAGTATTATATATAAAAACAAAAAGAAGATGCTTGTAACAGTATTAGTATTTTGCATGATGTTAAGAATTAATCTAAACATATCTAAGGGAGTTTATGCAAGTAATGAAGTGTCTGATACTGATACTTTTGCATCAACAAATACTATGTATACTGATGATTTTAATGATAACACTATAGATAATCTTGCTGTAGTCAATAATCAAACAGCTAATATATATGGTCATGATGGGATTGTACGACTTCTAGGAACTAGTGGAGATGCATTCGTTGTAGATAATGATTCAATGGATATAAAGAATGGACTCTACCAATTTCGAATGAGACCATCAAGTGAAGCCAGATGTGGAGGTCTATTTAGATATGCCTCCAATGATACTTATACTTGGGTGGGGTATGAAAAAGATGGTCATTGGAGGATTAGAGAGACCATAGATGGTGTTGCTTCTAATGATATATATGTCCAAAGAGATGAATTGACACCTTATCAGTGGTATACAGTGAGGGTAATATATATAGACAAATATATTAAGGTGACATGTAATGATAAAGTAGTCTACGAAGGTCAGTTAAATAATAGTCAGCCAGCTGTCAGTGGTAAGATTGGATTCATGGGCTGGTCGGAAACAGATAATTTATTTGATGATATTCTACAGACTAATGATACTATGGCTACAACTGATATCACCAATGGTATGATTACTGTTAAACTAGATAAGTTTTTTCCACAACCCCTAGAATACAGAATCAATAATGCACAATCAATGCTTTATGGTGCAGATGCTCAAGAGCATCCTCAGATTAAAATTAATGGGACTTCATATGATGTTAAAGTGACGTCATTTCAAACTAATGGGGATTCTGCGGATTATGATGTATACATACCGGGATTTGATGTGTCTATACATTACACTTTTATCCTAGAAGAGAATGCACTAGTTAGAAGAATTACAGATATAAGTGGTAATGGAGAACCTAATGTAGAGACAATTAGAATTACAACAGCTATTATGAGGACTGTGGAAGAACAATCTGGAGCTTATTGTATATATACTTTTTTAGAAAGTAATGGACATACCATAAGAGATATTGCAAACAGTGTATCAGGATTTCAAGGTACCTATGAATATACTGATTGGCCAATAATATGGAATGATAATGCTGTTGGAGCTGTTTATAACAATGTTTATGATTATCCTTTTGTCTTTGCTGGGAAAACTGGAGCAGATGGTAAAAGATGTTTGGCTATCTATGATAATCAGTATCATTATAGGGTTAAAGGCATTAAACCAGATCTAATGTTCGAGAGTAAAACCTATATTGGTGGTGACACCAATAATAGTTCCTATGTGAATTGGGAAGATGGAGCTATATGGGTACGTGAACAGTTGCCTCAATTGCCAGTGGAATTAAAGAACTTTTTCCAGAATGGAGGTAATTGGCATCAGGTTCATGGTGCATTTCAGGATGAAAACGGTTCATTAGGAGGAGCTTCCCAGATAAAAACCATTTATCCACAAGCCCTAGCTTTTATGAAACAAATCTATCACCAAACAGAAGGTTCTAATCATGTATTAGCATATGTTGGATGGAATGGACATGGACATGATGATGATTATCCTGATTGGAATCAAGTATTCAATCCAGGATTAGGCGGTAAGGATACAGCAGTAGAATATTATTCAAAAATCAAAGAGTACAATGGTGAACTATCTTTCCATGTAAATGCAGATGATATGTATGAAGATTCACCAGCTTATGATGATGATATTCTAGCTAAAAATAAATTCGGTAATAGAATAAAGTCATGGCAGTATGGTGCATTACCAACAGCTTATGCCATTTCACATTTCAAAGACTATAAAAAAGGTACTATGGATACTAGAAGGAATCAATTTCTAGACAACTATTGGGAGCCATTGGTGATATATCAAGATGTCATGCTTGTGAAAAATAGTCCTTATGATGGCTATTATGATGCAGAAGAAAGATTTGCAATGAAGATGCAGGCAGACGGTTTTAGACAAAGAGGAGTCTATATGGCTACAGAATACTACCAGCCATTACATCGTAGGAACGGTATATTTGTATTCAAGAGTAGATGGGGAGATTCAAAAGTAGATAATTTCATTAATGAGGGACAAACAATATATGCTAAGTATTATGAAGACTCCAATCATTATCCAGGTGCAGGATACAAAGAGACTTGGGGTGTGCTATCATCCAACGAGAGATGGGGAAATATGAATATTACTATAAAAGATAGTATAGTCCACGATACATATATCTATGCATTACCAGCAGCATATATGAGAAACTATAATGCATTAAGCTGGACGGATAATAATAGTGAATATAAATTAACTTTTACTGATAATGTAGTTTCAAGATGGGATAAGGGAGATAATAAGTATAGTCTTACACATGGCGATGTTGTTATAGCTGATGGTTACGACAGGTTCATTCCTTCACCAGATGGTACAGAAAAAATATTCATCTTCTATGATGGGGCAAAATCATGTGAATGGACATTGCCAGCTAGTTGGAATAATTACTCATTTGTTCACTTATATGAGCTGACAGAAAGCGGAAGGTCATATATTAAGAAGGTACCAGTAATAAATGGTAAGGTTGATATATATGCAGAGAGTCATACTCCATATATAATTCTTAATGGAGATAATGGTCAGCCAAGTGTTGGTCCAGTTGACTCTGCATTAAATAAAAACACTGTTTCTTCGTCCAATGATGGCTCTAATATATCAGATAAAGCTGTTGATGGAGATGATTTGACTTATTGGACAGCTAATGAAGCCAATAATCAGTGGATAGAGGTAGACCTGTCCCATGAGACTCAGGTAAATAGGGTAGAGATAAAAGAAAATGGCAGCAATATAACATCTTATCGTATCCAATATTGGAATGGTAGTGACTGGATTGATATTTATAGTGATGGAGCAATAGGCTCATATATAAATAAATCATTCCAAACAGTAAGTACCGAAAAGATAAGATTATATATAGATACAGCTGACTCTAATCCTAGTATTTCACATTTTGGTACATTCAGTGATCAAAATCTAGTTATAGGTAAGAGTGTCAATGCATCATCAAAACATGATTATCTTTTTAGTAGTGTGGGTAATTTTAGTTATACTTATCAAACGATACCAGCATGTGCCATAGATGGAACAACTGAATCTTTCTGGGCAGCTGAAGGAGAGACTTCAGGAGCATGGTTAGAAGTTGATTTGGGCAGATCGATGTCATTTGACAGAGCGGTCATTAACGAGAGAGGTAATGCAGTAAATGGATTCCGCTTACAATATTACAATGGTTCTTCATGGATGGATGTTTACTCAGGTACAACAATAGGAAGTTCTAAGGAAATAGATTTCAATAAGGTTCAAGGAACTAAGGTAAGGTTATATATTGATTCGGCAACAGCGGAACCTAAGATAGAAGAATTCTGTGTATATGATGTAGGTGGAATACAATACGATAAATAATAGTTAAT
This sequence comes from Vallitalea maricola, assembly GCF_036985595.1. NCBI lineage: Bacteria > Bacillati > Bacillota > Clostridia > Lachnospirales > Vallitaleaceae > Vallitalea > Vallitalea maricola. The sequence continues at coordinate 9,075 of NZ_BTPU01000077.1, forward strand.
AACGAATAGGCTTCGGGTTAATCCCACAGCCTATTCTATATTTTGGGGATTTATTATTTTTCAGAAGATATTTTTTTATAGTCTTTTGGACTCATACAGGTGAACCTTTTGAAAACAGTTGCAAAATATTGACTTGAGGAAAAGGATAAGGTGAATGCAACATCAGTTATTGTCATATCAGTTGTACTTAATAGAATCTTGGCTGTGCCTATTTTTCTTCTGAGAATATATTCATGAGGAGGCATGCCAAATTGGTTTTTGAACTTAGTTTTGAATCTTGTTTCAGATAATCTGCAAATTTCTGCTAGTTCAGAAATACTAATGTTGCTGTAGATGTTTTCTTCTATGTAGTCTGTTATATTCTGCATAGTATTATTATAATAATCATCATCATGAGTATTTTTGCATTCTATTACGTTAAGGAGTAATTCTGAAACCAGATTTCTAATAATTGTTTTTTTATATGGAACATTTTTAAAGGGAATCTGTATCAAATTATCGAATATATCAGCTATTTTGGTTGAACCTTTGAATACTCTATCTTGATTATTATTAACCAAGTTGACAATATTATCGCCTTCAATATCTCCGTATCCAATTAAATTATTCTTATGCTTATTAAGGTTTATGATGAAATAATAGAAATAGGCTTTATCTTCTGGATTACAGCCTGTACTATGAAGCTCATCAGCATAGACTATAAAACATTCACCACTTTGAACTACGTAATCTTTGTCTTTTACATTATATATCTGTTCGCCCTTTACAATATAAACTATTTCTATTTTGTTCTCATGAATATGTGCATTGAGAGGTTGTCTTGCTTTTATATAGTTTACTTTTCCTAATGTAAAAGAGAATTCTTTATCAATAACTGAAAAATCCACAACACAACGTTCATTAACACCAGTTTTCTTATTCACCAATAATCTCTCCTATATAATTTTTATCCATTTGTATGATATTATAGCACGTTACTATTTTGAAAGAAAGTTCTAGATGATTTTGATATAATGTATCAAAAAGCAGGAGGTAAGTTCTATGATTAATAAAATAAATTATCAAAAAGCAGTAAGATTTGAAAGACCTGATTATATCCCTATGACATTTCACATCAATGATTCTTGTTGGGAGCATTATCCTCAAGAAGAACTATTTGAATTAATGGAAACACATAAATTCCTGTTCCCTGATTTTAAGAGAGCAGAAGGGGTCTATAAACCTGTATTTGCTAATTGTGCACGTAAAGATGAGCCATTTGTAGATGATTGGGGTTGCTTATGGGAAACATCCATGGATGGAATTACAGGTACTGTAACTAAGCATCCATTAGCTGATTGGGGAGCTTTTACTAACTATAAAGCACCAGACCCTACAAAATGTATGGGTATCGGTAAAATTGATTGGGATAAAGCAGCTGAAGATATTAGAAGAATCAAGGAAAATGGAGACTTGGTTTTTGGAGGACTACGTCATGGACATACTTTTCTTCAATTATGTGATATAAGAGGGTATCAAAACCTTATTTTTGATATGGTTGATAATCATCCTAATCTTGTAAAATTAATTGATATGATTGAAGAATTTAACAGTTATATCGTTAATAAATATCTTGAAATAGGTGTTGATGTGATGGGTTATGCAGAGGACTTGGGAATGCAGAAAGGACCTATGATATCACCTGATTATTTCAAGAAATATATCAAACCAAGTTATGAGAGACTAATGAAACCAGCTCGTGATAAAGGAATTATTGTCCATATGCACTCTGATGGGGATTTGCATGATCTTATTGATGACCTTATTGATGGTGGTGTAGAAGTTATTAATATGCAGGATAATACAAATGGTGTTGATTGGATAGCTGATAAGTTCGCTGGAAAAGTTTGTATAGAGATTGATATTGATAGACAATTCATTACTCCTAATGGTACTCCAAAGCAGGTTGATGCACTTATTAGAGAAGAGGTAGAAAAAATAGGGAGAAAAGAAGGCGGTCTCATGATGATTTATGGACTTTATCCTGGTATACCTTTGGAAAATGTTAAGGCGTTAATGGATGCAATGGAGAAGTACGCTTTTTATTACTAATAATACATATGTTATGGTTTTTACTCTTATAAGTAAATAAAAGATAAGGAATGTAAAAAAATGCTCATACATCCACCATATTTATTTCAATATAATTAAGATATGAAATAAATAAGTTATAATTGAGGTGATGATATATGAGCTGTTTAATTTGACTTACACAAAATATTTCTCTACTAGAATAATACTACATAGCCGTTTTCTTGAAGTTCAATGCAGTTTAAAACTATACAATATGGAGGAAGAGTAATGAAACGAATTGTAAGTCTTTTTATAATATCGGTTTTTTTATTTAGTTCTATGTCTAGTGTGTTCAATATTAATCATGATGTTCAAGCGTCAACACCTCTTAGAAGACCTATATCGGAAGATAACCCATTATTTTTCTATAATATCTATTATGGAGATCAGGGACCAGATAATATTGAAGCTTTTTGGAATGTATTACCTGATGATGTCAAAGATTACTTTGCTATCATGATCTTGCCTGAATCTCCTTACAATTATACTGAAGTCAATAGGAATTGGATTGAAAGCATGTTGGATAAAGCACAAGAATTAGGTGTTCCTGTAATTATCCAAAATGAATCCTTCAATACTCATAGTAATATACCAAAATCCTATTATTCACAGTTGTTTGATGAGTATTCTGTACTTATTGGATTATGTATTGCAGAGCTTAGTGTTGCCAATCTAGGTGTAGTTACTCCAGATGCTAGCACAATACAATCTATGAAAGATACCATTGATACTGTAGCAGCCAAAGGTGGTTATTTCATATGGCAGGATATGGCTACCTTCACTACACATGTTTTTCTTAAGATAGGAGCTGATAATGAGCTTTTCAATAAGTTCAAGGATAACAGTGAGCATATTATTATTATGGATAAGCACAATGGAAAAAGTAAGCGTTTTGTTACACCAGCGGCGGCAATGGGATTATGGTTATCAGACTTAGCAGGAAATTGGGGAAGCAATTCAGAAGACTGGTTATGGGCTGAAGCAGGTTATTCAAGATTGTATGAAGAACCTGAATCTGTTATATGGACAGATATATTCAGAAAAGATGAATGGAAGAAAGTATTTACATTCCCAGATGCCCAATATGGAGTGGACTGGTTACAGGATATGGCATTTGGTGCCAATGTCTTTTCATTAGAATGTCCTTATCATGGTTTTACATCTATGGAATCAGACCAGCTGACACCAGCATTCAATAATGTTGTCTTACCACTTATAAGAAAAATGATTAACGATTCTATCATTCCAAGTAAACAGGAAGTATATGATAAAGTCAAGGTTGCATTCCATCCAACTGAGCAGAAGCCAGGCGCATTAGAGGATGATGAATTCTTCAAGAAATTGTATGGTGCTGATAATAGTGAACATGAATGGATGCCTTCCAATGGAAGATATTTTGGAATACCAATATTACCTGTTCTGTCAGGTGAAGATGAGATGAATCATTTTACTAGTATTCTTCATTCTAATAAATATGATGGTCATTTTCCATCTGTTTATGAAAAGGTTAACCTTATGAATTCGATTTATAATTCTATAGGGACTGGTGATTCGTGGTTTGTAAATGTTGATGATAACTGGTTTATTGCTAATCCTCATGAGAATGAGAATGTTGCTACAACTTTTGAGTTTCCTCTTAAAATAAATACTTGTACAAGTATTAGTGGGCAGATTGACCCTCATACCTTCAGCATTATTGAAGAAGGTGAAAATTCTCTTAATATACATCTTAGCAACTATCGTATTGATGCTGAAACAGATGTATGGAATAATCCTAATTATGAATTCAAGAATGATATCAAAGAGTATGTTCGTAACCAGTATATTGCTAATCCTACAGATGATGAGCTTCGCCAGAGTATCATTAAGATTAAGGGTGCTACAGATGGTGAACCAAGTATAACTAGTATAGAGGGTAATAATGGTTATAATTATTCTGTATCTTGGGATGCGGCACTAAAAGAATATACAATAACAATTAATCATAATGGACCAGTTGATATAACAGTTAATGCAACAGGATTTAACGAGGATACTACTAGTAAAAACATTGCTCCTTTTGCACATGTAAGTACTTCCAGCTACGAAAACGGGGATAATATAGATGAGTATGCTATTGATGGTTCTATTAATACAAGATGGAATGCAGCACATAGCGACCAAGCAGGTTCATGGATGAAGCTTGAATTTGACAAAAAAGTTACGTTCAATAAAGTTGTAATTAAGGAATTCCTGGATAGGATGACTGGATATGAGCTTCAATATTGGGATGGAACCCAGTGGGTTAATATTACAGCTGCAATTAATGTTGATAATTCAGTACATACTTTTGATTTTGATTCAGTAACAGCTAATAAAGTAAGACTCTATGTAACTGAGACCAAAACAGATTCTAATGGATGGGGAAGTGAACCATCAATATATGAATTTGAATTATATAGTGACAGTGATGAAATTCCAGTAAGTAATCTAGGATATAATCTTGCCACTAATAAGAATGTAAGCTGTTCCAGTTATCACAATAATGACGATTTCTATAAAGCTAATAATGTAACTGATAATAATCTTATGTCTAGATGGAATGCGGCAGGGGGTACTGGACCTGGTGAATGGCTGGAAATTGATTTTGGAGAGCCTACTACTTTTAGTAAGATTGTATTGAGAGAATTCTTAGACAGGATAACAGGTTATAAGTTACAATACCTGGATGGTAATGATTGGATAGATATTACTGAAGATTCAACTATAGGTCATTATTGTATCAATATATTTGAACCTATAGAATCCAGCAAGGTAAGATTATATATTACATCATCTAAAACAGATTCTTGTGGTTGGGGCAGAGACCCATCAATATATGAGTTTGAGGTTTATAATTAGAATATTAGGATGAACAGTAAGATAAAGGTATCTGATAGTATATTAGATGCCTTTATCTTTGTTTGGTATATCTAGAGAATTTAAAATTATTAAGAGATTCAGGGCTGGTAATATATAATATGAATTATTTATAATTTTTAATTTTAGTTATCAGTAATTAATGTTATAATGTATAACAAGATTTACGAAGGAGGATACTAGTATGATTGATTTGAGAAGTGATACTGTAACTAATCCAACAACGAAGATGAGAGAAGCTATGTATAATGCTGTTGTAGGAGATGATGTCTATGGAGATGACCCTACAGTAAATGAGTTAGAGAAATATGCTGCAAAGCTAGTTGGTAAAGAGGCTGCAATTTTCGTACCAAGCGGAACTTTTGGAAACCAAGTTGCTCTACTTACACATTGTAATCGTGGTGATGAAGTAATATTAGGTGATGATTGCCATATAGTTCAACATGAGGTTGGTGCATCATCAGTAATTGCAGGTGTTCAACTTAGAACTCTTACAAGTAACAAGGGAATATTGGATGTAGAAGAGATAAGAAGTAAAATAAGGGAAGAAGACTTGCATTATCCAAAAACAGGTCTTATATGTGTGGAAAACGCTCATTCCAATGGAAGAGTCATACCAATAAAAGTATTAAAAGAAATATATTCAGTTGCCAAAAATCATGATATACCAATACATCTAGATGGTGCAAGGTTATTTAATGCGGCAGCTGCACTTAACGTAGAGGCAGAAGAAATTACTAGATATTGTGATTCAGTAATGTTCTGTTTGTCAAAAGGTTTGTGTGCTCCTGTTGGTTCTATTGTAGCAGGAACTGAAACTTTTATTGACAAAGCCAGAAAGAATAGAAAACTTATGGGTGGGGGATTACGCCAAGCCGGTATACTAGCTGCGGCTGGATTGGTAGCATTGAAAGACATGACAAAACGTTTACATATTGACCATGAAAATGCTAAGAATTTGGCAGCTAAATTAAATGACTTAGACAATATTCAAGTGTTCTTAGAAGATACTCACATCAATATGGTATTCTTCAAGATAACTAAGGATATAGATTATGATGATATAATTAGTTATTACAATAAAAAAGATATTAAAGTTAATGGTCCTGAAAATGGTATTATGCGTTTTGTAACCAATAATGATGTCAGCGAAAAAGATGTTGATTATATAGTTGAATGTACTAATGAGTATCTGAACAATTAGTAGAATATTAAGAAGAATAATGCTTAGGGGAGCATCCGTGAATCTTCTTGAACTTTTTACTGAAGTAGAATACATCAGAGTATCCAACCATCTGTGATATCTCAGTGACATTATATTTATTAGTATTAAGAAGTTTTTTGGCTTGTTCCATTCTAAGTTCAGTAATATATTGTAGAATGGACTGGCCAGCTATTTTTTTGAATATACTTCCTAGGTAAGTAGGAGTTAGTTCAAAGAAATCTGAAATCTCAGCTACAGATAGAAAAGGGTCAGTATAGTTTTTTTGAATATATTTAATCACCCTATTAACTAAAGATGTATTGGAAGGTTTTTCATGATTAACATAATCCATACATTGGTTACTATAAGTATTGACTGTATCTTGTAGATATTGAAGAGAATAATTCTCTGATATTAATTCTTGGACAAAACTATTAATACTCTTAGAATTAATCTGATCAGGAAAATGAATCTGAAGAGTCACAAATATTTCAGTTAAGGACAATATTAGATAATCTTTAGAAGCATTTTTTCTAATATTAATAAAGATGTCATTTATTAATTTCTTTAGGTCGCTGTAATTCTTAGAATTTAAGCATAATAATAAATTTTTTCTTATAGTTATTGTTTTATACTTATTTTTATTAGGGGATGATAACTTTTTGCTTAATATAATATTATCATCAATAAAATACCTTTGATAAAGGAGATTCCATACTAGCTTATAATTTTTTGTCCAATTTTCTTTAATAGATATAAAATCACCAATAGCAATAAAGACATAATTATCTTTCGTTATATAATCAATAACCATTTCTTTAATATAGTTAACTTTTATTGCTGTTTTGCTTTTTGTTATAAGTTGTATTATTGAAATTGACTCACTTTCTTTGTATGATTGGGCAAAAATAGTTTCTTTATTTAACTCATTAAAGCATTTTGCCAAATAACTAATAAATGAAGCAATATAATTATCATGGTCATTAGGATAAAAAACACCTATAAATAGTAAAGAATGATAATTTTTAAAATCAGGATATTCTTTATATAGGCTATGAATATTATTAAAGTCTAAGATGGTGTTATATAAATATATATGTTTCTGGTAATTATTATAATCATATATTTTTTTCTGCTTTTCCAGAGATTTTAATATTGTGTTTTTACATGAAAGTAGTGCTTCATTCAATGTGTCCTTATTAATTGGTTTTAAAAGATAATCTTCTACTTTGAATTTGACAGCTTTTTGGGCGTAATCAAAGTCATTATAACCAGTTAATATAATAATTTTAGTTTTTATATTATTAGTCATAATATGCTCTGCTACTTCGATTCCAGATTTTATTGGCATCTTTATATCTAGCATTAGTATATCAACTTGGTTACTATCTATTTTTTCAATAACTTCATTTCCATTTTCTGCTTCACCAATGAATTCTAATTCTAGTCTTTCCCAGTCAATAATTTTTATTAATCTTTGTCTAATAAAATATTCATCATCAGCAATTAATACAGTCAACATTTAGAAAACCTCCATATATAATTAATTTTTATCCCGCTTTGCTATAGTTACAGTAACAGTGCATCCTTTATTGGGTTCGCTGGTAATGTTAAGTCCATAATCATTACCGTAATATAATTTTACTCGTTTATCGATGTTTTTAATTCCAAAACCGTTTCCAGTTTCGCTCCATATAGTTGCTAATCGATCTTGAGTGATACCTATACCATTATCTGTTACGGTAAATATTATCTTGTTACCTGATTCTTTAACGCTTATATTAATAATACCTTTACCTTCAATTTCTTTTATTCCGTGATAGATACTATTTTCAACAATTGGTTGTAGTAGTAGTTTTAGGCAGATTTCATTTTTTAACGATTCTGGACAATAAATAGTATATTCAAATTTATTATAATACCTAATTAACATAATGTGCAAATAGGATTCTATTATAGACAGCTCATTTTCTATAGTTATAAAAGAACTTCCTTTATTTAATATTTCTCTATAGAACTGAGAAAGGCTCATTACTATATCTGTAAGTTTTTCTTTTTCATCGATTTCTGCTAGAGAACAAACATTGTCAAGAGCATTATATAAAAAATGAGGGTTTATCTGCTGTTGTAGTAAATCTAGGGACAATTTCTGTTTCATTTTTTGTTCCTTGATTAAATCGTTAGTTAATTTTGATTGGGCTGTTAGCATCTTGTTAAATTCACGATAGAGAAACCCTATTTCTTCGCCTACCTGTAATTCTTCCATAGGTTCCCAATTACCTTCTATTACGTGTTGTATATGATCAATTAATTTGTGAATAGGTGAAGTAATGTTTTTTGATATTTTATGTGAAAATAATGTTGCTAATATTATACAACATAATGCAATAAGTGCAGAAATTAGTATAATAGTATAAAATGGTTTAAGGAAAAAATTCCTATTTATTTCATGCATGATATACCAATTTAATTTGGGAAAATATTTATAGAAAACAATATTATCGTTAATAAACGTATATCCTGAAGATTTACCATCAATAACGTCTAAAAAATTAGTATAGTATTGATAAAGTTTATAAAAACCATCTGTACTTTTAATTAAACCATATTGATCAAGGATAAATTGGTTACCATAACCTCTTTTTGAATTATAACTGTATATATCTGAAATAGAAGTTTCGGGGATAGATATTTCAATATATCCTAACAATTTTCCAAAATCATAGCTATAAAAGTCTTGCAAATAGGATAGAACATTAATTGTATCATTAACCATATAAGGTTGCATTTTTTCTCTAGAAATCCAAATACTTTTAGATATGTTAATACCTTCAATATCTGGAGAAGTAGTAGATGTATCTGTTGTAGCAAGTAAAGTTCGGTCATAGCTGTAAATGGATACAGAGTGAATGAATTTAGTCGATTGAATAATGGTTTCAACCCTATTTTTTAAAGCAATAGAATCTAAATAAGTAAATACATGGGCATTATTATTATATTTAATAGCTAAAGCTTGTACTATAGGATCGACGGCTATAGTTTTACCAAAATTTTCAACTGTTATGAGAGAAAAATCTAGCTGCTTGGATATATAATTTAACTCATTTAATGAAGCAGTTGTAGTAAGGTCAAATTGGCGAGATACCATAATTGTTGATGTTATTATAAAAATTAATGAAATAACTATTACAGAAGTTAATATAATACTTAAAAAAATCTTTTTATTGATAGATAATGTATGTACTTTTCTTGAAAATTTAGCCATAAATATTACCGCCTTCAATGTAATTTTTAATATAATATATGGATATAATAGGAGCAATGATTCCTTTTTATTTAAAAGACAAAATTGTGCAAGTTGACTAAGTAACTCTATTATATATATTTAAATTATGTAAATGCACTATAAGTATACATGAAAAAACTCCATAAGTAAAAAAAAATATAGAAAAAGTACAAAAGATATGGAAAATGTCTATGGCTAGTTTGTGTAATATTTGATATTATACACTTGCGATAATTTATAAAACTAAAATAAAACAAGGGGGTACAGCTATGAAAAAGATTATTGCGTTACTGTTAGTATTGACAATGGGTCTTAGTTTAACTGCATGTGGAGGAAATAAGGATGATTCAAATGATACTCCAAATGATAGTCAAAAAAGTACATCTAAAAAAGATGAAAAGATTGAAATTAGACTTTTAACAAGAATGGCAGGTACAAGTACTCAGGTTGGAATTTTTAAAGATATTATTAAAGAATTTGAAGCCAAACATTCTGATGTAGTGGTAGTTGATGAATCACAAGGTGATGAATCTTCATTTAATAATAAGCTAAAAGCAGATATTGCATCAGGAACACTTCCAAATATTTTTAGAATACAAGGTGTTGCAAATCTAGGAGATTATATAGAAAACGGATTAATCATGAATATGGATTCTGCACTTGAAGCGGATCCAGAGTGGAGTCAAGGATTTACCGAAGGTGCACTTAAATATTATCAAGTTCCTGGATATGAAGGTACTTATGCTATTCCAATGGAATCTGGATTAATTGGAGTATTCTACAACGAAGCTCTTTTCAAAAAAGCAAATATTGATAAATTTCCTGAAACATGGAGTGAGCTTAAGAGTGCTATAGAAAAATTAAATGCTATTAATGTAACTCCTATTGCATTAGGTGCAAAGACTACTTATATGGCAGGACATCTCCATGATCAAATCTTTTACAAGTGGATGGGAACAGATGCTGCAAAAGAACTTGGAGCTAGAAACTTAAAATGGACAGATGAAGATGTAGTAGAAACTCTTGGTTTTGTTAAAGAATTATATGATTTAAAAGCTTTTCCAGAAGGAGTAGCAGGTATTTCTGATGATATTGTATTAACACAATTCTTAAAAGGTGAAGCAGCTATGATTATCACAGGACCTTGGAATATAGGTAAATTAACAAATCCAGAAGAGACTGAGTTTGTTAATGATATAAAAGTTGCTAAGTTCCCATATTTTGATGAAAAACCAGAATTTAAGGATCAAGATATGCAGATTGTAAGTCCATATATGGTAAATGGAAAATTAGAAGGTAAGGAAAAAGAATATACAATTGAACTATTAAAAATGCTTACATCAGCAGATGCTGCTAAACGTTATGCAGAAGAAGCACAATTTATAGTTCCTCGAAAAGATATAGATATTGATGAAAGTAAAGTAAGTACTTTATTTACTGATGTTTTAAAATTAAGTGGAACTTCAGCAGGTATGGCTGTAGACGTATTTGATTATGATCCTCTTGCTTCTATGCAGGATAGAACAAGAAATTCTATCGTGGGTATGTTTGTTGGAAATACACCTGAACAGGCTGCTCAAGAAATTCAAAGTGAAATTGATAAATAATATCATTTATACATTTTAAACTTAGAGTTCTAGAGGAGAAATATCTTCTCTGGAACTTTTTAAAATAACTTGTAAACATATGATTGTTTGAAGGGAGGACCTATTTTGCAAAATCCAAAAACTATACAGGCAAAGTCTAAAATATTTTTATTCTTAGTACCTGCTTTAGTAATTTACGTTATCTTTTTAATTCTACCAATGATAGGAGCTTTTTACTTTTCTACAACTGACTGGAAAGGTATTAAGGGTGTTGCGATTGAATTTGTAGGTTTGAAAAATTATATATCTGCTTTTAACAATCCAGCATTTATTTTATCTTTAAAAAATATGGCCAGAATGGTCTTTTTCAGTGTTTTATTTCATACCCCTATAGCTTTATTATTGGCTGTAGCCATAAATACTAAGCTAAAAGGATACAGATTTTTTAAAACAATCTTTTTTGTTCCAACGATATTTCCATTAACTTCTATTGGTTTACTATGGTATTTTATTTTTATGCCTAATGGCTCAATGAATAAATTTTTAACAGTTATTGGACTTCAAAATTTAGCTAGCAATTGGTTAATTAATCCCAGTACAGCCATTAATACAATTATATTTGTAAATATATGGACAGGAATTGGTTATTATATGGTTATTCTTCTTGCAGGATTAACTACTATACCTGAAGATGTTTATGAAGCTGCTGCAATAGACGGAGCAAAAAGTTTTAGAAAACTTTTTTCCATTACTATTCCTATGCTTAAGCCAATTATTACAATGTGTATATTAATGGATATTATTGGTACAGTAAAAGTTTTTGATTTGATTTTTGTTATGACAGAAGGAGGACCAAATGGACTTACTAATCTTCCTACAACCTTAATGTATTATGAAGCGTTTAGGTATGATAATTATGGTGTCGGAAGTGCGATTGGTGTAATCATATTAATTATTGCATTAGTTTTAACTTTAGGAAGTCAATACTTAATGAATAGAAAAGAAAAGGTTAATGGGTAAGGAGATGATAAGATGAAAAAAATAAAAAATTTTAAAATAACATGGGGAAAAATAGGAATGTATGTTTTTCTATGTCTAATGGGATTTGCCTTTATCGGCCCTATGTTTTTTACTCTAGTATCTTCACTAAAAAATAATACAGAAATATTTGATTCTCCTTTTAGTCTACCACAAAAACTGTTGTTTAATAATTATATAGTAGCATGGAAAGAAGCACATATGGGTCAATATTTCTTTAATAGTATTTTTATATCAGTGGCAACAGTTGCATTATTAATTATAGTTGCTTCAATGGCAGCATATGTTTTATCTAGATTTAATTTTAAGATAAATAAATTTTTAATCATATTTTTCCTATTAGGAATGATGATACCAATGCACACTATTTTAGTTCCTGTTGCCTATTTGATAGGAGAATTAAATCTAAAAAATAATTTAATTGCACTCATTTTATTATACGTAGCTTTTTCACTTCCATTCAGCATATTTGTTTTAACTGGATTTATGAAAGGTATTAATAACTCTCTGGAAGAAGCTGCTATTATAGATGGAGCAGGATATTTTCAAATATATCATAGAATAATGCTACCCATGACTATACCTGCTATATCAACTATATCCATTTTTAACTTTTTAGGTGCTTGGAATAATATTCTTTTCCCATTATTATTTATCAATAATAA
>NZ_BTPU01000078.1:0-28138 GCF_036985595.1 Vallitalea maricola
TAAAATACAACTATTATACACCCTCTAGCCAAAAACACACTCACCTACTAATTTTATTAATAACCCAAAGCTATTCATTAAACTTACTAGTTCAAATAGAAAGAGGGTTTATCAATGAAACCTAAAAAAACTTTATTTCGCAAGCTATTAATCATCTTCATTCTAATCGGTATCATACCACCCCTAGTCCTAACCCTTCTAGGATTCACTTTCTCGTCAAAAATTTTACAAGACGCAATATATGATGAAGCCTATGACAGCTTAATCAACATCAATAAAAATATAGATACCTTCCTCAATGAATATAAAACCATCGTTAACATGATAAGCACAGATTCTAAACTTCATAAAACTTTGTCAGGCAATGAAATATCAGACGACTACTACTACGAAATCAATCAAAAAATATACTTATTATTAGCAAGTAAAAAATACAAATTTCCAATATATATATTAGATACAGAAGGTAACGCTATATTTGAAACATCTCCACTACCCCAGATGTATAAAAACAATCTGCAAAATGGCTGGGGAGTCTTCAGAAAGATGAATGAAGACAAAGAAATAGTTTTATATCCAGAAAAATTCATTAACAATATGGGTGAAACCATTGTTTTTTCTATGGGTAAAAGAATATTCGACAATAATAATAATCCTGTAGGTTATATAATTATAGATATCAAGAGAAATGCTATAGTAGATATTATCAATACTATAGGAAACAGTAAATTAATAGATGTCATGTTATTGGATGAATTCTATTATATTATCACAGACGCTAATCATCCTGAAAAAGAAGGTCTTTTTTGGGATTCACCATATAGAGATACAGTAGCAGACAATCAAAAAGGAAAAATAAATATTAGGGAAAATAATAAAATACCAAGCTTCCTGGTCTACTACACATATGAACCTTCCTCGTTAAGAACTGTTGCCACTGTTCCACTGAATATAGTACAGCAAAATAACAGCAATATACGGAAAACTATTATTCAAAGTTTTTTAATAAGCTTAACTCTTGCAGTTCTTATCTCGCTTATAGTGGCAAACTATATGATTAGACCTATTAAAAAGCTCGTAAAAAGCATGAAAAGAGTTGAGGAAGGAGATTTGACAATCCAAATCAACCTTCATCGTAATGATGAGTTGGGAATGCTTGAAAATAGTTTTAACCAGATGGTAGTGAGATTAAAAGAATCTATAGATAATGCCATTGATAAACAACGTAGATTAAGAATTGCAGAAATAAATATACTTCAGGCACAGATTAAACCACATTTTCTATATAATACACTTGACGCTATAAAATGGATTGCAAAACTCAATAATGTAAAAGAAATAGGAGTTATAGCAACTCAATTAGGAAGTCTGTTAAGGAATAGTATCAACTGTGAACAAGAATTCTTGACAGTAAAAGATAACTTGGATCTCATAAACAATTATCTTGAAATCCAGAAGATAAGATATAATGATGGATTTGACATCAAGATATCCACAGATAATGAAATTCTAGGATATTATATACCTAAGCTGATTCTACAACCAATAGTAGAAAATGCCATAGTTCATGGATTTGAAAATATAGAGGAAAAAGGTATGCTGATAATAAGAGGTTACAGAAAAGATGATAACCTGTATTTTGAGGTATTGGATAATGGCATAGGTATGAACAGGGAACAGATAGAAAAAGCTCTGTCTAAGACAAGTGATGATCATATAGGGTTATACAATGTTGACCAAAGGGTAAAATTATATTATGGAAATTTGAGCGGTGTTAATATTGAGAGTAAACCTGATATAGGGACAAAAGTGATTATAAAAATACCAATTAAAGCATATTACAAAGATAAATATTGATTTATTAACTCAACTTTCCCACTTCAATATTCTATGCAGGTAAGCTAATTAAAAGGCTTTGCAGAATAAAAATATAGGTGTTTCTTCTATCTTTTTATTCTGCAAACCAAACCTATAACCCTTAATTTGCCTTCATTAAATTAAAGGTGGGAAAGTTGTGAGTTATTTAATATCTGAAAGGTTGGTTTTTATGGTAAAAGTTGTAGTTGTGGAAGATGAAATGTTAACAAGGAAAGGACTTGTGGTCACTACACCTTGGGATGAATTAGGATGTAAAGTTGTAGGGGAGGCTTCTAATGGGTTGGAAGGTATAGAAATCATCTCAAGGGTAAAACCACATATTATAATTACGGATGTACGAATGCCAAAAATGGATGGAATTAAAATGATAAAAGAACTTCAGAATAAAACAAAGGCTGAATACATAATCATATCAGGCTATGATGAATTCAAGTATGCCCAACAAGCCATCTCATTAGGTGTAAAAGAATATCTGTTGAAACCTGTTGAAGATGGTGAGTTATTCAATGCACTAACGAAAATAGTCAATTCAATAGAAAGTAAGAAAGAAGTTTATGAGCAGGATGTTGAAGAATTGGAAACGGCACTAGATTTTCGTGAATATGATAAAACCTGCAAAGGAGAAGGTAAGATAAAATATGTGGTGAAAGCTATAAAATGTATAGAAAATGATTATTACAACGACGTTAATATAAAGGATGTAGCAGAAAAATTATATATTACAGAAAGTTATCTCAGCAGATTATTCAAAAAAGAGACGGGATATACATTCGTTGATTATTTGACAAGATATAGATGCAAAAAAGCAATCCAATTATTACAAGAGGAAAATATCAAGATATATCAAGTTGCGGAATTAGTAGGATTCAATGACTCAAGATATTTTAGTTCAATATTCAAAAAATATGTTGGTATAACACCTACTCAGTTAAAAGAGCAATTATAAAAATTTTTCAAAAACCCTTGTTAATTACCTTGATAAACTATAAAATATAAACGAAAAGATAATATGAATGTCAATACTTGGGTTAAGGAAAGAAAAATATGGGTAAGAAACAGATTAACATAATATTGATGGGATTTGTAATGATATGTCCTTTTCTACAAGGAGCATATTTTTATCATGGGGCATATCTTGCTGGAGCCATTCTATTAATGATTCTAATGTATTACATTATTATTAATAGAACTTTGCACTTAGAACGAAGTCTTAATCACTTACTAATTTTTATAGGTGTATTATTATATTTAGTATCTATTTTTCATGCTGTTGATAAAGGTATGGCTTATATGGGGTTCTTAAAAGTATTGGTCGTATATTTGTTCTATTTGGTTATTATGCAGACCAATATGGCCAAAAAGACTTTTACAGATGCCCTTTCTTTTTGTGGAATAATAATGTCAGCTATAAGTCTATCGGCTTTTTTCATACCTTGTTTAGGAAATGAATTGATACAGAAAGGACGATTAGGTTCTTTTTTTCAATATCCAAATACTTTTGCTCTTTTTATCTTGGTATGTACCATACTGGTAGTCAACAGGGAAAAATTAAAAGCCTATCATGTAATAGGTATAATAATTATGTGGGCTGCACTCTTATTAACTTTTAGCAGAAGTATGTATATTATAGCAATTGGTACATTACTGATTATTATTATCTATGATAGGAAAAAGATAAAATATTTGATACCAGCTGTATTATTAGGGACAGCAATATGGTATATAATCATGACATTCGGTGATTTTACCCATATGTTTGATAGAATTGAAGAAACATCTACTCAGACTAGTGAATGGCTGACAAGACTGTTGTATTACAAGGACAGTATATCAATAATGAAGGATTATCCCTTTGGGAGTGGACATTTAGGTTATTTTTATATACAAAGAAAATATCAGACAGGAGCCACTTATTATGTAAAATATATACATAGTAATGTGTTACAAATCGTTATGGATATTGGTATAGTAGGTTTTGTCCTAATGGGTATATACTTTGTTTATAATACATTAAGTAAGAGATTAACATTTTATGATAAACTAAGTATATTCATCATATTTGGACATGGTGCCATTGATTTTGACTGGCAGTTTTTGGTGATTGGATTTTTGTTATTAACCATAGTTTTTGTAGATGAGACAAAAATAAAAGAAACAAATATTAAAGGAATAAAAATGGTAGGTACATTAATGATTGTGGGTGTCTTACTAATCAATTACATCTATATGGCGTTAAACTCCTATTTGGCTTATATAGGAGAATACGAAAATTCCTTAAAATTATATCCATACAATACAGAAGCGAAGATTAATCTAGCTAATGAATATAAAGATACAGAACCAATAAAGGCGTATAAACTAGCTGATGAAATAATTAATCAGAATCCCTTCGTAATAAATGGTTATATCATTAAAAGAGATATTGATTATAAGAACGATGAATTAGAAAAAGCTTATACATCTGCAAAAAAGATAGTTAGTCTTAACCCTTTGAGTATTAAAAATTTAGAAAAATATAGTAATATATTATTAGATATGGCAAGAGACAGTATAGAGAATAATAGGAAAAAAGAGGCTCTTAACAGACTTAAACTGATTTTTGAAATTCCTTATCATCTTAATAAACTTGCAAAAGAAAGGCTTACTGATTATAATGTTAAACATATACCTAGACTATATATGTCAAAAAAGCTAATAGACAATAATGTAGAAGCAGAAAAACTTTATGACAAAATTATACAAGATTAACATGTCAGAGGTTGATTAAACCCTTTGGTTCATGTTAATAATATAATTTGAATACGAGGTGGAATTATGAATAATGATAAGAAGAAAAAGAAAATGGATATTATTAGTAAAATGACTATTATTGGAGCTTTAGGACTTGCAGTTATTCTTATAGTTGTATTTACTATGGTATTTAGTAGTGGTAAAAAGAAGAACAACAACAATAAAGTGGATCAAGAAACTGAAATACCTGTAGACAATAATGATGTCAGCAGGGATATTGAATATGAAAGAGCATTAGGGGTTGTACAAAAAGTTGATACAGTGAATGATACATTAACAATATTTAATATTGATAGTAACGAATCTGCCACATTGAACATGGATAGTGCTGTTGATATACAAGATGAATATGGATCATTAATGACACTTATTCAATTCAATAAAGGGGATATGATAGAAACAAAATACGATAAAGATAAAATGAGACCAGAATATGTTCACAAGACAGCAATAACGTGGAAAAGAAATAAAATAAAAGGTGTAGTTGTGGATAAAGAGAAAAATACTATTGCAATAGGTAATGATAATTATAACTATACAGGAGAACTAGTTACAATTTTCAATGGAAACCCATTTGATATTAATGATTTAACTGAAGAAGATGAAGTTACCCTATTAGGATACAAAGATACTGTTTGGACTATAATCATGGAAAATGGACATGGATATATTCAACTAAAGAACCATAGTAATTTCATAGGCGGAACATTACAGATTGGAACCAATAAAACAGTCGATATAAAAGATGTGACCTTAGTACCTGTATCTGTAGGCGTACATGATATTATTGTTACCAATGACCAAGCAACTTATGAAACAGAAGTTATGGTTGATAAAGACCAAAAAGTAGTTGTTAACGTTAAAGATGCTACTCCAAAAAAAGGTATGGTTCAATTCAGTGTAGCACAAGAAGGAGTTTCATTTTCTATTAATGGTGAAGTCTACAGTGATTTTTCAGAGCCAATTCCTCTAGACTATGGTAATTATATCGTTAAAGTCGTGAAAGATAATTATGTTGATTGGGAAAAAGAACTTATTGTGAATAAATCATTTACAACTTTTGAAATAAACTTGGAGAAAAAACCAACTTATATTCATGTAGATAGTCCTGTAGGAGTAGATATATATATAGATGGTAATTATATTGGTGAAATACCAATTACTACACCAATAAATCCAGGGGAACATACAATAACCCTTAGAAAAGATGGATATTATTCTACAATGCATCAGTTAGTTATAGAAGATAATGGTGAAGATGCTTATTATACTTTACCTAAGTTGAGTAAGATTGATAAGGACTTAATTAATGACCCAAATAATGGAACTACAACACCTGAAAACAATATTAATAATACTGATATAAATAATGCTGAGAATAATGGATCTAATGAAGAAGATAAAGATACACCATCTTCTAATGATATATATGATGATTAGATTCATATAATATATAAAAAATTTGGAGGTAGATTTGTGGATTATTTAAAAGAGTATAATATGTGGCTAGATAACAACTATTTTGATGAAGAAACAAAAAAAGAATTAAGAGAAATAAAAGATAAAGATATGGAGATCCAAGAAAGATTCTATAAAGAGCTGGAATTCGGTACAGGCGGCCTTAGAGGTATTATAGGTGCTGGTAACAATAGAATGAACATCTATACTGTTAGAAAAGCAACTCAAGGTTTAGCTAATTATATTAAAATAAGTGGACAGGAAGCAATTGATAAAGGAGTAGTCATTGCTTATGATTCTAGGTATATGTCTCCTGAATTTGCTGATGAAGCAGCACTTGTATTGAATGCTAATGGTATAAAGGCTTATGTTTTTGAAAGTCTTAGACCAACACCAGAATTATCTTTTGCAGTTAGAGAGTTAGGTGCAATAGCAGGAATTGTTGTAACTGCAAGCCATAATCCTGCAGAATACAATGGTTACAAAGTATATTGGGAAGATGGAGCTCAGATTACTTCTCCTAAAGATGTTGAAATAATTAACGAAGTCAAGAAAGTTACAGATTACAAAGATGTAAAATCAATGGATAAAGAGACTGCTTCAAAAGAAAGATTATATAATGTCATTGGAAAAGAAATTGACGATAGGTATATAGAAGAACTAAAAAAACAAATTATCAATCCTGATGCAATCAAGAAGGCTTCTGAGGATTTTTCTATAGTATATACTCCTCTTCATGGAACTGGAAATATACCTGTTAGAAGAATCTTAGACGAAATAGGTTTCAAAAATGTAAATGTTGTTAAAGAGCAAGAATTGCCTGATAGTAAATTCTCAACAGTCAGCTATCCTAATCCAGAAGATATAAAAGCCTTCAAACTTGCTATTAAGCTGGGAAAAGAAAAAAATGCAGATGTTATATTAGCAACAGACCCAGATGCAGATAGATTAGGTGTACTGGTTAAAAAAGATGATGATTATGTAGCTCTAACTGGTAATATGATAGGTATTTTATTACTGGACTATATATTATCTCAGAAAAAAGCAAACAATGAACTACCTGAGAATGGTGCTGTCATTGAAACGATTGTATCAACTGATATGGCAAGTGTAATAGCAGATAGCTATAATGTGAAACTATTCAAGGTTTTAACAGGATTCAAATATATAGGTGAAAAAATTAAAGAATTCAAGGAAGAAGGTTCCTATGAATATCTATTCGGTTTTGAAGAAAGCTATGGCTGTTTAATAGGTACACATGCAAGAGATAAAGACGCTGTTGTTGCAACAATGATGGTATGTGAACTTGGAGCATACTACAAATTAAAAGGGTTAACTCTTTATGATGCATTAATAAATGTATATGAAAAGTACGGTTACTACAAAGAATCACTTGAATCTGTAACTTTGAAAGGTATTGAAGGAGTTAACAAAATAAAACATATATTAAGTACATTAAGAAATGAGCCACTTAAGGATATTAATGGTGTCAAAGTAACAGAAGCAGTAGATTACTTGGAGGATACAGATTTACCAAAATCAAATGTACTTTATTATACTCTAGAAGATGGATCATGGTTCTGCGTAAGACCATCAGGAACAGAACCAAAAATTAAATTTTATTTTGGTATAAAAGATTCCAGCAATGATGAAGCAGACAAACACTTAAAAGAATTTTCTAAAGGAGTTATGAAAATTATTAACGATATTATTCAATATTAGGGTATAATTTCAACACAAAAACAATAAAATAATACAAATAGAAATTTTATGGTGAAAGCATGAAAAAAATTATTTTTATTTTGTGTTTACTTATGGTGTTTGTATTTACAGCATGTGGTAATAAGATGAAAGAACAGGATGAAGAAGACAAAATTAGAGATCTGGAATTCACAGTAGTAGAAGATAAAGATGTACCAGATGTTATAAAACAAAAGATTGAAGAGTCCAAGATGGAACCATTCAAGTTTAGTTTCAGTGATGGGCAATATTTATACATAGTTGTTGGATATGGAGAACAGCCTACAGGTGGATATAGTATACAAGTAAAAGAAGTATACGAATCCAAGGATTATGTTGTAATCTTAACTGAGTTGTTAGGCCCATCAAAAGATGATACAGTTACCATGAGTCTATCGTATCCATATGTAGTAGTAAAAACAGAAGACTTGTCATTACCGGTTTACTATAAGTAGAAATCAAGGGGAAAAGATAACTTTTCCCCTAAAATATTGTAAAGCTTCAATATATAGTAATAACGACTTTCGTTTTCAGTAAAATATTTTAAAAATACAAAAGAACTATTAGAGGTGATTAATAATAAAATAATAATGCAGTGAATAAAAATTCTAGGGGTCGTATAAAAATGAAGAAATTGGATAAACTAATAGTTAGAGAATGGATTACAGCATTAATATATTCAATAGTGATTGTAAGTGTTATTTCTTTAATAATTTGGCCTATGAAAGTAAAAGGCAGATCTATGGAGAACACTTTATATGATAATGACTATATATTAGTATCAAAAGCCATTACACTAATAACAAAATATAAACAAGGCGATTTGGTTATACTTTGTTATGAAGAAAATGGAAAAGTCAGTAGAATAGTTAAGAGAATTATTGGACTTGAAGGAGATCATATTCAGATAATAGATAGTAAAGTTATAAGAAATGGCCAGATTTTAGAAGAAAATTATGTAAAAGGAACCACCATAGGAAATATCGATCTACATGTACCCAAGGGAAATGTATTTTTTCTAGGAGATAATAGAAGTTTAAGTAAGGATAGTCGTATTCTAGGATGTTTCAACAAGAGTAAAATTAAGGGAAAAGTAATAATAAAGTTGTAGTTTCCCAAATAAAAAACCATAAAATAGTAAAAAAGTCTCTTAATTCTATTGACATTTATGGTGTAATTTGATATAATTTAAAAATTTATTGACCTGCTTATAGTATTATGATATACTAGTAGTAGTTGTTAAAGATGAGGTGGTTAAAAATGATTGCAAAAGAAGATATTACCGAAGTAAGAAAACGCGTAGATGGTTACGTCGGTAGTAAAGTTTTAGTTAAAGCTAATAAGGGACGAAAAAGAATTGTCATTAAACAGGGTGTATTACAGAGCACATATCCAAGCATTTTTGTAGTCAAAGTCCAAAACGAACTACAAAATACTTATAGAACTGTTTCATATAGTTATACAGATATATTGACTAATAACGTTGAATTATCGTTATGTCAGGAATAAATTTGCAGGTAATTTTTAGGTATTGTATCTAACAATTAAAAAATAGTCATAAAATCCTTCCTAACCTTAATATAATAATATAGACAAAGGTTTTAGGAGGGATTTTTTTGAGTTTAGAACTGGAGCAAAGAAACATATCGTTAATTAAACCAAAAGGCAGCCGAGTTCTTCAGATGACAATAGATGAAGATATTAATGTGCCAGATATCAAGCCTGACATTGATAAGATATTGCAGAGCAATTCGGTGGTAAACATTACAGGTACTGATGTTTATGATTCTAAAGTTTTAGTTAAAGGTGAATTTGGTTGTAAGGTGCTGTATGTACCTCTTAATGATTCAAAGCCTGTACATAATATGATAAGTCTTATTCCTATAGAGGAGACTATTAATATTGATGATGTATCCAAAAGTGATAGTATTAAGACAGAATATATCATAGAAGAGATGAAGATAACACCAATTAACACTAGGAAAATTAATGTAAAGTCAATTGTACAAGTCAAGGTTATGGTTGATGAGAAAAAAGAGATGTATGTTCCTACAGATATTTGCGGGGCAGAGGATATCCAAAGTAGATGGGATGACATTACAATCTGTAAAATGCATACATCCAAAAAAGAGACCTACAAAATAAAAGATGAATTAGCTATTCCAAGCAGCAAACCAAATATCATGGAGATATTGTGGTATGATAGGACTATTAAGAACAAGGAATTCAGACTATTGGATGATAAGATCAATATCAAAGGAATAGTGGCACTTGATACTTTATATCTAGGAGAATCAGGGGAAAATAATCTTGAATTCGTTGAACATGAGATGCCATTTAACGGTGTAATTGAGTGTAATGGTGTTAATGAGGATATGTATTATGATATTGATATAAAAATTGTAGATGATAAGATTCAGATAAGACCAGACCTTGATGGAGAAGAGAGAGTATTCTCTGTAGATATTGTAACCCAGCTGGATATTAAAGTATATTCTGAAGAAAAAAATAGTATCCTTACAGATGTCTATTCCTTATCCAAAGAAATTGAGCTGGAAAAAGAAAATGTGAACTATGAAACATTACTTTGCAAGAATCAAAGCCAATGTAAAATAAAAGAAACTATTGAAATGGATACTAATGATCCTGATATCATGCAGATATACTATGCAACAGGTGATGTTAATATTGATAATGTGGATGTATTTGAAGATAAAGTAGAAGTTGAAGGTGTTGTATTTGGTAAAATATTGTATGTAGCAGCTGATGATAATAACCCTATTAACGTATATAACGCTGTTTTACCATTTAATCAGGTTATAGATACAGAAGGTATTAGAAACGACAGTAGAATGTCTATAAGGCCATCTATAAGCTATATTAACTGTAGTATGTTGGGAGAAAAAGAAGTTGAAGTGAAATGCGGGGTTAATCTAGATACAATTGTATTTGATAATCAAGAATTAAATATAATAAATGGGTTGACAGAGACTGAAATAGATATGAAAAAACTTCAAAACACTCCAAGTGTAGTAGGATATATTGTCAAGGATAATGAGTCCTTATGGGATATAGCAAAAACATATTCAACTAAGGTAGATGACATAAAAGCTGTTAATAATTTAGATTCTGCTGATGTAAAAAGAGGGGATAAATTAATAATAGTCAAAAACATCGATAGCCTTGAAATTTAAGAACGCCTAGCGTTCTTTTTTTTCTCTTTTTCTTGATTTATAAATATACATTGTATATAATATTAAGTATACAAGGTACAATCTAGATAAGCTGAATTAAATAATTACTATAGAGCCAGCAAAGATGAAAAAGCTGAAAGGGTCATTATGTATAGAATTAATATTAAGGCTAGAGCCAAGATTAATATATCGCTTGATGTAATAGGTAAAAGAGAAGACGGTTACCATGATGTAAAGATGATCATGCAGACTATCAACTTATACGATAAAATAAATATTAAAAAAATAAGAAAAGATGAAATAAAGATTCAAACCAACTTGTCCTTTTTGCCAATAGATGAAAGGAATTTAGTATACAAAGTTATAAAATTCCTAAAGGAAAAATATAAAATAAAAACGGGAGTTTTTGTTGATTTATATAAAGTCATTCCAGTAGCGGCAGGTCTTGCTGGTGGTAGTAGTGATGCGGCAGCTGCTTTAGTAGGGATGAACAGACTTTTTAATCTTCGCATGTCCCTGAATGAAATGATGGAGATTGGTACTATGTTTGGTGCAGACATTCCTTATTGCTTGCTTAGGGGAACAGCTCTTAGTGAAGGAATTGGTGAAAAATTGACATCTCTAGGTCGTTTCCCAGATGCATACGTTGTTATAGCAAAGCCGGGGATTAATGTTTCAACTGGTTTTGTGTACGGTAATCTTGATTTGAATAATATAGATGTTAGACCTGACACAGATAAAATTATAGAAGGCATTAATAAAGGTGACTTACATCAGATTTGTATGAATATGGGAAATATCTTAGAGACAGTCACAATAAAAAAATATCCTGTAATAAATGAAATAAAAGATTATATGATGAAAAATGGAGCTATAGGTTCATTGATGACTGGAAGTGGACCATCTGTTTTTGGTATATTAGAGGACAAACATAAGGCTTATAATCTAGCCCATAAGTTAAAGGTTAATAATATAGCTAAATTCGTTTATACCACAACAATATTTAATAACTAAACATTTTCTAATGAAAGAAAGGATGTATTAAGGTAATGGATGATAAACTGAAAGTTAATCTTAATGAATACCTGCCCCTAAGAGATGTTGTATTCAATACGTTAAGAGAGGCCATTCTAAAAGGAGAACTTGTAGCTGGTGAGAGGCTCATGGAAAAACAACTTGCTGAGAGAATGGGAGTCAGCAGAACACCAATTAGAGAAGCTATTAGAAAATTAGAACTTGAAGGATTAGTAGTAATGATACCTAGAAAAGGTGCAGAGGTAGCTAAAATTACTCATAAAGATATAAAAGACGTATTAGAAGTAAGAGCCGCACTTGAAGAATTAGCAGTAAAGATAGCATGTGAAAAGATGTCAGAGGAGTCTTTCGTTGATCTAAAAAGGACTACTCACAACTTTCAAACAGCATGTGAAGAACATGACATAGAGCAAATAATCAAGAAAGATGTTGAATTTCACGATATAATATTCAATTCAACTGAAAACGAGAAATTGATTCAAATAATAAATAATCTAAGAGAACAAATCTATCGTTATAGAGTTGAGTATATAAGAAAAGTTGCTGATTTTGGCATATTAGTAAAAGAACATGACCTAATTGTAAAATCAATAGAAAATAGGGATGTTGATGAAGCAAGAAAGATAGCTCTACAGCATATAGTCAATCAAGAAATTGCAGTTATTGAGATATTCGATAAAAAAAATAAATAATTAATTTTGTCAGAAAAAAGATGAGGTATTGGTGATATGACCAATAGCTTATTTTTTTAATTAAAAATTGTTTTATGTATATTGAATAAAAATATCTATAAATACAAAAAATGTAAAAAAAGGAAGGGAATATAATGATAAATATTTTAGATAAATTAGGTAATGTCTTTTCTGTAAAATTTATAGTGCTTTTGTTAATTGCTGGTTTAGTACTGCTTATATGGGACAGGAAAGTGTTATATAGAAAAAAAAGAAAAAAAGAGCATACTATTAGTATTGTTCTAGGAATAATTTATGTTTCAGCAGCATTTGTACTTTTTATAGTAGGAAGATTTATTTAAATATAGAGTAAGGTGAATAATGTGAGATTAAAACAAGTAAAATCAAAACATGATAAAAGAAGCAATAAAGTCATAATTCCATTTTCAGATTCAATAGATACGAATATTAGAAATTTTGAAGAACTATTTACTGATTGTGGTGACTTGGTAAAGAGAAAATTTCCTATTGGAGAAAACAAAGATGTATGGGCATATATTGCATACATTGATGTTATGACAGACAGGAGGGTCATAGAAGAATCTGTTCTAGAGCAATTATTAATTCAAGTACGAGGTGTTGGAAAAACGCTGCCAGAAACTAATGAAGACAAATTCTCATTCATAAAAGATGGTGGATTCGCAACAGCAGATTTGAAAGAAGTTAATATAATGGATGATGCAGTATTAGCCGTACTTTCAGGAGATACTGTAATTTTTATTGATGGTTATGAAAAAGCTATAGTAGTAGCCACAAAAGGATTTCCAAACAGGGGAGTACAACAGCCAGATACAGAGAATGTAATAAGAGGCTCAAAGGAAGGCTTTACAGAAGCATTTCGAATAAATACAGTACTCATTAGAAGACGTATCAGAGACAGTAAATTAAAGGTTAAACAAATACAATTAGGAACAAGAACAAGAACCGATGTTGCTCTTATGTATTTAGATGACCTTGTAAGACCTCAGGTATTACAAGAAATAGAAGAAAGACTTAGTTATTTTAGAATAGATAGTGTATTAGAAAGTGGTACATTAGAACAATTAATAGAAACTAATTGGTATTCTCCATTTCCCCAATCACAAGTAACTCAGAGACCAGATAAAGTAGCATCTGCTATATTAGAGGGAAGAGTAGCCATAGTTGTAGATAATACACCCTTTGTTCTTTTACTGCCTACAACGTTTAATTGTTTTTTTCAATCATCAGAAGATTATTATCAAAGATGGTATGTGATGAGCTTTGTGAGATTTCTAAGATATTGTGCTGCGTTTTTATCCTTTGCTATACCAGGATTCTATTTGGCACTGACTACTTTTCATCCTTCCATGATTCCTACCCCGTTGACCTTTTCCATTGCAGCGGCTAGAGAAGGTGTGCCGTTTCCCGCATTGATTGAAGTGTTGATAATGGAGCTGGCTTTTGAACTTTTGAGAGAAGCAGGAGTGAGGCTTCCAGCACCTATAGGTAATACTATTGGAATAGTTGGAGGTTTAATAGTCGGGCAGGCAGTAGTAGAAGCTAATCTAGTAAGCCCTATTATAGTAATTATCGTGGCATTGACAGCTATATCTTCATTTGCTATTCCCAGCTATTCACTTACATCAGCTTTTAGGATTATTAAGTATCTAATTATATTCTTATCGGCTTTCTTAGGTTTTCTTGGTTTTTGGTTAGGTATTTTAATAATATTGACTCACCTTGTATCCCTTAAGAGTATTAATATACCTTATCTTTCACCTTATGTAGCAAGGGAAGTCAATAATGAAGACCTTCAGGATTCCCTAATAAGGATGCCCATATTTCTTAATAAATTAAGACCGGTATTTGCTAAAAGAAGTAATAAAGTAAGATTAGATATAGATGAAAAAGGAGAAAATAATGTTTTCACAAAACAATAAAATATCAATGAGACAAGTTGAGATTCTGATTATTCTCAACATGTTCAGTAATA
This sequence comes from Vallitalea maricola, assembly GCF_036985595.1. Taxonomy (NCBI): domain Bacteria; kingdom Bacillati; phylum Bacillota; class Clostridia; order Lachnospirales; family Vallitaleaceae; genus Vallitalea; species Vallitalea maricola. The sequence continues at coordinate 14,781 of NZ_BTPU01000078.1, forward strand.
CAAGTTTAATTTTGCCTAGAATCGCTTCTGAAATAGCAGGTGCCGATGGTCATTTTATTGTTCTAGGCGGTGCTATTATTTCCCTTGTGTATGTTTTCATTATAACTTCTCTTGTTAAAATGTTTCCTGATAAGAACATTGTGGAATACACAGAACTGATACTCAATAAACCAATAGCTATTATTGTAGGAGTAGTGTTCTGTCTGAAGCTCATTATTTTGGCAGGGTTGGAAATAAGGGTTTTTGGAGAATTGGTGAAACAGGCATTACTAAGAAATACACCAATAGAAATTATAGTTATAGCTATGCTTTTGGTTGTAGTCTATCTTACAAGGAAAGGTTATGAAGCAAGAGCAAGAATGGCAGAACTATTAATATTTATAATATTAATCCCTTTGGTAGTGATATTTTTCTTTGCCGTTCCAGATATCAAGTTATATAATATCTCACCTATTTTTTCTATCTCAGGGGAAAAATTCATCTATGGAAGCTTAATAATGTCTTTTACTTATTCGGGGATAGAGTTATTGTTACTATCAAGTCCCTTTGTAATAAATCCTGATAAATTACCGAAAGTGACATTACGAAGTGTAGCATTTGTTGGCATTCTAAATGCTTTAATATGCATTTTGACAATTGGTTCTTTTGGATCTGTAGAGACTTCTAGACAAATATGGCCTGTTATGACCATTATGCAGACAATACATCTACCAGGTGCTTTAATACAGAGGCAAGATGCTCTAATGGTAAGTTTTTGGATAATGACAGTGTTTTTGCTTATAAACGCTTATTTATTCTTTTCAGGATTATTAATTAAAAAAATTGCTAATTTAAAAGAACAGAATTTTTTGATTTTGCCGCTCATACCTATTATTTATCTAATATCACTTATACCAGATAATATAGTGGAGACCTATAAATGGATAGAGATAATGACACGTTATGTTAGCTTATTATTTCTTCTACCTATTCCATTGATCTTATTAGTTGTTGCTAAGATGAGAGGATTAGGTAAACCTACAAATAATATATGAAAGTGATGAGAGGTTGTGGTAACAATGAAAATTAAAGTTATGGCTATATTGGTTATATGTTCTATACTTCTAGTAGGTTGCTGGGATAAGGTTGAATTGAATGATAGAGCATATGTAATAAGCCTTTCGCTAGATGATATTGGTGATTTATTAGAGGTAACATATACCATTCCTAATTTGCCTGTTATAACTGCTCAGAGTGGTGGTGAAGCTACAAAATTCATCAAGATTACCAAAGCAGAGACTTTGACACAAGCTAATAGGGCTTTTGGTAAAAAATCTAATCTTAGAATCAATTTTGACCATACTAAGGTAATAATACTTGGAGCTGATTTTTTAGATGACCCTCATAATCTAAGAAAAGTTTTGGATCACTTTGATAGGAATCCGGAGTATTCCAAAGCATTATTATTATTAGCTACCAAGGAAACAGGGAAGAAATTACTTGAATCGGTTCCTAATGGAGAAGAGACAACTGGGATATATCTTTCACAAGTTTTTATAAATAATAGTTTAGAAACCATAAGTGCCAAGACCATTGAGCTTGGAGATTTTATTTCCCAAATGTACAGTACAGAAGGAAATGGTGTAATGCCAAATGTAATATTCAGAGATAATGAAGTTATAGTTGATGGCTTAGCTATTCTTAGGGATTACCAGCTTAGAGGATGGATGGAAGATAAATACATGACACCATACAGCTGGGTTCTTGGTAAAGGTAAGGAGACTGTTGCTTTAATAGATATGGAAGGTGTATTAGTACCTTATGAAATAAGTGATTTAACTTCTAAAATGGATTTTGAATTAAAAGATGGATTATTAAAAATTAAAATTTCAATTAGGAGTGAAGGAGATATATCTGAATATATCCTAGAAGATAAAGATAAATTATTCAATACTGGTTATATTGCAGAGATAGAAAATCAGGTAGCCAAAAGTATGGAAGAAGAAATAGATGAGCTAATGGATATAATGCAAGACGAGTACGGTATAGATATTATAAACGCATATAATAATCTAAAAACTAGAAATAGAAAGATTTGGAAGGAAACAAAATCCAATTGGCAGGATTTTTTTAGTGCAGCAGCTATTGAAGTAGAATGTAAGGTAAATATAAGAAGAGTGGGACTTTCGAAATAGAAAATCATTATTCAATTATTATTTGTCATGTTTTCTAATTTACGGCTTAACAGATAGATTATGTATAAATAATAATGATGCTGGTAATAATAGAAATAGTAGGTTGTAAATATGAAAAGATGGGGGAAGATTGATGAAGGTGAATCTAATGAAAGTATTTGAAAAGAAAAGGATATTAAGAACTTATATATTATCACTGCTAATAGTGATACTTATGCTGGCAGCTATAGTTTATGATTACGGCAAGAATGGGACAAGTGCTGCTGTCATTGAGGGTATATCAGATAGTTTGATACGTTTTCATGTCATTGCAAATAGTGATAGTGAAGAGGATCAGAAACTTAAATTGAAGGTAAGAGATGAGATTCTAGACAAAATGAATGGTATTTTGGAAAAATCTGAGAATATAGAAGAAACAAGACAACTTATTTCTGATAATAGAGATGAGATTAAGAAAATAGCTGAAAGAGTTATAGAAGAGAATAATTATGATTATGATATAAATGTTAAGTTGAAGATGGAACAATTTCCATTGAAGACTTATGGAGATATAATATTACCTCCAGGTGAATATGAAGCTTTGCTGGTAGAAATAGGTGAAGCGAAAGGTAAGAATTGGTGGTGTGTGATGTTTCCACCTTTATGCTTTGTTGATGTAACACATGGAGTAGTTCCAGAAGAGACAAAAGAGACCCTTAAAAGGGTTTTGACAGATGAAGAGTATGATTCTATTGTGATGGCAGAACCTGAAGAGGATATGCCTATAAAGATTAGATTCAAGTTTTTGGAGTGGTTTAACTTCAGTAGGGATAAAGATAGAGATAGGAAGGATAATGATAGTAAGGTTTTTGTTAATAGAGATTAGAGAAAAAAGAAATTAAGACAACGGTCATATGAGAAAACCATATATAGTGATAATATTTTATCACTATATATGGTTTTTTTGTGTATAGCCAGATTTTAAATTATGTACTAACGAAGGGAGTAAAGAGGTATGTGAAGTTGCGAGCCATGGAAGGCGAGTCTGGCTTTTTAAACATGGACGTTTAACTAGCCAGCGAAACATACCTCTTTACTCCCTGACTGTTACATATATGTAAAATATTTATATAATTAGCTATTGAATAAAAATACAATAAGATATAAAATAGAACAGATAAGTAATTTATCATATTTGGAGATGATAATTAATATATTTATTAATACATGAGTTTGTACAGCTAGACTGATACACATTTATAATGGAAAAATTTCTGAAATTTAAATTCTGAATAATTAAAAAATAGGGAGGATTATAATATGAATAAGAGAAATATTGTTGTTTTATTTGGTGGACAATCATCCGAACATGAGATATCATGTATATCAGCAGTAACTATAATGAAAAACATCAATAAAGATAAATATAATATATATCCTGTAGGAATAACGAAAGAAGGTAACTGGAGAATATATCATGGAAAGATAGAAGATTTAACGGTAGATACTTGGGTGGGTAATTCAAATAATGCTATTATTAGTCCGGATGCAACTGATAAATCATTAATAATATTCAAAGAGGATGGAATAGTAAAATTAGATGTTGATATAGTGTTCCCGGCACTTCATGGGCTGTATGGAGAAGATGGAAGTGTTCAAGGTTTATTGGAACTTGCTGGTATCCCGTATGTAGGTTGTGGTATTTTAGCTTCTAGTGTATCTATGGATAAGCTTTTCACGAAAGTCATAGTTGATAGATTAGGAATTAGACAGGCTAAATACGTTCCAGTATATAAAAAAGAAATGGATGATATTAAAGAAGTAGTGGCTAAGATAGAAAGACAATTGGAATATCCAGTCTTTGTAAAACCATCTAATGCCGGTTCATCTAAAGGTATTACCAAGGCACATAACAGAGGAGAATTATTTGATGGTCTTGAGCTTGCAATCAAGCATGATTCAAAACTATTGATTGAAGAAACCATAGTAGGTAGAGAAGTTGAATGTGCGGTACTTGGTAATTACCATCCAAGAACATCTAATGTTGGTGAAATAATCTCAGCAGCTGAATTCTATGATTATGATTCAAAATATAATGATATAGGTTCTAAAACAATAATTAATCCAGATGTACCAAAAGATACAGTCAAAAGAATCAGAGATTGTGCAGAGCAGATATTTAGAGCAGTTGATGGTAGAGGATTGGCAAGAGCTGATTTCTTTATTGAATCAGAAACAGGAGAAGTTATTTTCAATGAAATAAATACATTACCAGGCTTTACAAGTATAAGTATGTATCCAATGCTTTGGGAAGATAAAGGAATGTCTAACGAAGAATTAGTGGATAGACTTATTGAGTTTGCATTTAATAAGTAGCTCAACTTTCCCACCTTTAATTTAATGCAGGTAAATTAAGGGTTATAGGATTGGTTTACAGAATAAAAAGATAGAAGAAACACCTATATTTTTATTCTGTAAAGCCTTTTAATTAGCTTACCTGCATAATATATTGAAGTGGAAAAGTTGAGTAAGTAATTCAACTTTCAATGAGGTGAAATAGAGTGACAAAAGACGTATTGGTAAGAGTAAAAGGTGTTCAGACAGATATGTTTGAATCAGATGAAATAGAATTAGTAACAACAGGCAGCTATGTTGAAAAAAATAATAAGGTGTATATAACTTATATAGATTCAACGATTGACGGTGATAAAGAGACTAAAACAACCATAAAACATGAGAAAGATCAAATTTCTATATTAAGATTTGGTGGAGTCAATTCTCATATGGTATTTGAAAAAGACAAAACACACATTACACACTATCAGACCCCATATGGTATTTTTGAAATAAATACCCATACGAAAAAGATAAATATTGAGAGAGAAGAAGATTTCATGGAGATTAATGTTTCCTATAATCTAAGCATAAATCATATGTCAATGGGGGTTAATACTTTTACTATAACAGTAAAAAACGCTAAATCTGAAAGAGTAGTATTGATGGATGATAAAAATGTAGAAATAGAAAATGAAGAACTTAGTTAATATATTTAAGAAGGAGAAAATGTAGATGAAGATTAGAAAGGCGATTATTCCAGCGGCAGGTCTTGGTACTCGGTTTTTACCAGCTACAAAGGCTCAGCCAAAAGAGATGTTACCTATAGTTGACAAACCAACTATTCAATATATTGTGGAGGAAGCTGTTCAGTCAGGTGTACAAGATATAATTATTGTTACTGGTAGAAATAAACGTTCTATAGAAGATCATTTTGACAAATCTATTGAACTTGAATTGGAACTGGAGAAAAAGGGTAAAGATGATTTGTTGGAGATTGCAAGAAGTGTTTCGGAGATAGCTAATATTCATTACATTAGGCAAAAAGAGCCAAGAGGATTAGGTCATGCAATATTAATGGCGAAACATTTTATTGGTAATGAACCATTTGCTGTATTGTTAGGGGATGATGTAATTGTATCAAAGAAACCATGTTTGCAGCAAATGATTGATGTGTACAGCGAATATAGAACATCAATATTAGGAGTTCAGAAAGTACCCATTGATGATGTATCCAAATATGGTATCATTGATGCAAAACATATAGAAGATAGGATATATAAAATAAAAGACCTTGTAGAAAAACCATTAAGCGAAGATGCACCATCTAATATTGCTATATTAGGAAGATATATTATTAGTCCAAGCATCTTTAAATACTTGGAAACCCAAGAAGCAGGGGCAGGCGGTGAGATTCAGTTGACTGATTCTCTAAAACGCTTAGCAAGGGATGAAGCAATATATGCATATGACTTTATCGGTAAGAGATATGATGTAGGAAATATAATGGGATTTTTACAAGCTACAGTAGAATCTGCTCTTAGAAGAGACGAATTAAGAGATGATTTCTTAGAATATCTAAAACATACAATAAATAATGTTGATAATGTAATAAAAGTTGATTAACAAATATTAAAACTAGTTGGGTGGTAAAATACCGTAACTAGTTTTTTAATACTACCCTAATTACTTTATTTTCTATTAATGTAATAATATGACAAATAAACTTTGGTTATGTAATAAAAACTCATAATTAAGAAATTTATAAATTGTTATGTGTGTATTGACAAAAATTTGTAACATTAGGTATAATTTATTTATACATTATTATCTGTAAATTTAAAATATATAAGTTATATATAATATTTGACCCTAATAATGCTAATTATTTACACGAATTATCTTAATAAATTTAAGAGAAGTCATTAGATAACATTGCATAATTGTAGTTTTATATATACAGATAATTTTAAGTTAATAATTTATGGAGGATTTAATAATGAAGCTTAATATTGCTATATGTGATGACGAAATTTTACAGGTGAATTTAGTAGAAAAATTAATTATGGAAGCAGTAGAGACAGAAAATATTAAAGTTAATATTTTGAAATTTTTATGTGGAGAAGATTTAATTGCATATTGTAATTCCAATAAACTTCATATTATATTCTTGGATATGGAAATGAAAGGATTAGATGGTATCGAATCGGCTAGAAAGATTAGAGAAAAAAATGACAATGTAATCATTATATTTGTAACTGGATATAAAGAGTATGTATTTGATGTTTTTGAAGTTAATACCTTCAGGTATATTCTTAAGCCTGTTAAAATAGAGCAGTTTCAAAAAGCGTTATATGATGCTATTAAGATAATAGGCGAATTGAAAGAACCTCAAAAAGAAGAAGAGTTTTTAGTGATAAACAAGAATAAAGAAAAGATTATAATTGCTTACAACAGCATAAATTATTTTGAGAAATACAAAAATAAAGTCATGGTAATGGCGGATAATCAGAACATAGAGTTCTATGGAACCTTCAATGAATTGAACATGTTACTTAATGGAGACAGATTTATTAGAGTACATCAGGGTTACATTGCAAATATTGACAAAATAGAATTAATTACATCCAAAGAGGTACTACTTAAAAATGGTAACAGAATTCCAGTAAGCAGGAGAAATGCTAAAGAAGTAAAAGAGACTTTTTTGAGTCGGAAAAGGGTGAAGTTATGATTTGGTATCTAATAGAGTTATTTGTTGATATAGTGGAAGCTTTGATAATAATAAAATTTTGCAGTTCTGTTTACAAGAAGAGATATAATAGTATAATTGCTTATTATGTGGGCGGTTTTTCAATAACTGCTATAATATTTATTTTCAATTACTTTTCAAATGATTTAGAGTGTACTTTCAGAGGTTCATTTCTAGGTATGATCATCATTATGTTTGTTGTAGTTTTAGCATTATATGATGAAAAAATAATGAAATTATTATTAGGGTACATAGGATTATTAATATTGATCGTTGCCATAGAAGGGATAATACTTTCAATTTTAAGCTTCATTTTTGGAGAATCTCCAGCTATTTTTGCCAAAAGTAACATTTTGAGAGTATTAGGTATGGTAGTTTCCAAGTTAATAACTTTTTTGGTTATAGTACTTTTTATATCTGATGGTGAAAGATTTGGACTACGTTTCTTGAAGAAAAGTTTGTTAATCGAGATTATCACACTATTTATTATTAATCTAGGAATAATGACAAGTATTGTACCAATGTATAGAAACCTTATGTATGAAAATAATGAAGACAGTATAGTGGCTGGATTCGTAATATTAGGATTAGGTATTGTAAATATAGTATCTTTGCTTATATATGATAAGTTATTAGCTCAATCAAAGAAAGATCTAGAATTACAATTGAAAATTCAGCAATACGAGATGCAGTCAAAATACTTTGATGAAATCAATAATGCAACTTTGAAGTTAAAAAGCTTAAGACATGATATGTCTAATCATCTCGGGAACATAAAAGGATTGCTCAGGTACAAAGAATATACCAAACTAGAAGAGTATCTCAATAAATTATTATCACAGATTGATGAGGTAGATAAAATAATTATTACTAAGTATCCAGCAATATCAGCATTATTGAACAGAAAATATGCCAGAGCTGGGAAAAATAATATAAATTGTGTGATGAACATAGGCAGTGTAGATAATTTGACTATTGATACTGTGGATATATGTATTATATTAGGTAATCTAATTGATAATGCTATTGAGGCTACCATTAAGGTTGATGAAAACAATAGATATATCAAGTTAGACATTAACAATGTAAATAATTATCTTGTTATTGACTGTGTTAATAGTACTGTAGGTAGTGAAAATATCAGCCTTGATACCACAAAGGCTGATAAAGAAATACATGGCATAGGATTGAAGAATATTAATCAAATAGTAGAAAAATATTATGGTAATATGGAGATTATGTGCATTAAAGATTATTTTAGCGTTAATATAATGTTGTATAATGGAGAACTTAATTAAATAATGACCAAATATCACGAGTTAACTACCAAAAGTCATATAAGGGTTGATTTGTACTGGAATTAGTATAAAATTAAAAATGTGAGAGGAGGATATTTGTGATATATGAATTTTCAAACAAAATTTCTAGCAAACTAATTGATAAGAACATTATTAAAGAAGATGATAAAGAAGTTTATACATATGGATTTGAAATTATAATATCATCACTTTTAATCCTTATTGGTATGGTTATCTTAGGAATCATTTTCAGGTGTTTGTTAAAAGTCATAGTATTTATATTGTTTTTTTGTTCACTTAGGGTACAAGCTGGAGGATATCATGCAAAATCACATTGGAAATGTTTTATATATTTTTTGCTATCATGTTTTTTAGCAATTTTGATTTCACATTTACTATTAGATTTTGACAAAAATCTTATAATAATTATATTAGTGCTAATTGAATCATGCATAATCATTATTAGTTATGCACCTGTTGACACAATCAATAAACCCCTGGGTAGCTCAGAAAAAGTAGCTTACAAAAAGAAAAGTATGGTTACGGTTATAGTACAATCAATAATTATAATAGCCATGAGCATATTTTTGAATTCATTAGAGCCGTATTATATGGTAGCTGCTATTGCTGTATTTATGGAGTCAGTAACAGTTCTACCAATAATAAATACAAAGGAAAGCGAGGTCAAAATATGTTAGCAACAATTAACGAGAAAGTTTCAACAAAGTTATTAGGTTTAGTAGGATTGATTGGTATTGCAGTAGCTTCACTTTCTGTTCAAACAGCATGCATATGGTTCTTTAATCAACCAAAAGTTCCTGTTAAATTAAGAAAAAATGATTAGTTTTAAAAAAAGGGCTTTCATGCTTAAGATAAAAGAGTTTTAAAAAAATAATATCTTTCCCTTAGCAGATATTATTAATTATCAATAACTTAATTATTGGACAAGTATGAAAGTCTACTATTTTTTTGAAATTAATATATGGATTGATAATCCATTTTTTTTATGCCTTTTTTGTGGAAATATATACCATTTATCAAGATATTTAGGTATAATAATAGTATTCGAGTTATTTATTCATTATATAGGGGATGATTAGATGAATAACATACTTATAGTTGAAGACAATGATACATCAAGGAATAATCTAGAATATGTTCTAAAGACTAATTTTAGTGATGTAAGAATCTATAAAGCTGGGACGGGTAAAATAGCTCTGAAGTTATTAAAAGAGATAAAAATCGATCTATTTTTCTTGGATATTCAGCTGCCAGACATAAGTGGGTTAAAAATAGCTGAGATCATAAGATCTATAGAACAATATGAGCTGTCTTATATTATTTTTATTACCACACATCTAATGTATTTACCAAAAGCAGTTCAAGAATATCATTGTTATGATTTTATTGAAAAACCTTTCACAAAAAGTAAAATAATTGATGTGACCAACAAATTATTAAAAGGAATCAACAAAGTAAATAAAGAAAATAAACTAGATAAAAAGTATATCACCATAAAGCTGAAGAATGTCATTCATAAAGTATCCGTCGAGGACATATTTTATTCAGAGTCCTGTAGAAGAAAGCTGTATTTACATACTACTCTAGGTAAAATAATAATTCCAAGTATGACATTCAAACAAATGATTGAGATGCTTCAAGAAACTGGAGTTGATTATTTTGTTAGAACTCATAGGAGTTATGTAGTTAACATTAATCATATAAGAAGTATAGAAAAACATAATAAAAAAGCTTGGGATATCAATTTCTATGATTATGAAGAGGTAGCACTTATTGGAGACAAGTATAGTGTAGATGTGATTAATAGGATTGAAGGGGGGATATAATATGGAGTTTATCTATTTTATTATTATGAATATATTGGAAATTACCAGTTTGATACTAGTGCTTAGCAAGATAGATAAGAGATTATTTTTAAAAGGTCCAATATATAAAGTTATATTAATTGTATTACATATTATTATTGTAACCTTATTTATATATTTTAATATTCCCTTAAAAGAAGTAATGTTGGGAATTGCTATATTGCTTGTATTTAAGTTGATTACAGATATATCTGTTAAATTACTTATTTTTGAGTATACTATAGCAACTATTTATTTGTTAAGTATTCAATTAATGATTGTTTTCCTTTTTCAATTATTAGGGATAATTAAACAGAATGATTTTATTGCAATATCATGCAATTTAATATTATTAGTAATATCAATATTTACATATAGATATATCCCATTAAATGAGATAGTCACTTTATATAATAGATTTAAAAAAATTATTCAATGGTTAATAATATTAATAGCTATACCTTTAGGAATTTATTCCATATATTGGAAAATAAATTTTAATAGTGTGAATTATATTTCGCTTATTATTGTAGGTATAATAACATGGACATTAATAGTTGCAATAGTGTTCAAACAATTACTACAAATAAAACAAAAACAGAAAGCTAATGAAATATACATGGAATATAATCCTATATTAGAAAATCTGTTAGATGATGTTAGAGCAAAACAACATGATATAAAAAATCAGCTTAATGCAATTTATGGAATCGCAGAAAAAAGTCAAGATAACGAGCTGCTTGATTACTTAAATACAGTTATTGATGGATACCAATTACATTCAGATGATATTTTATTAAACACAGGTAATAATATCATTAGTGCCATATTATACAGTAAAAAAATAAAAGCTAGGCAAAATAATATAGAATTAAATTGTAACTGCTATACCCCTTTTCCTAAATATCCTATTGAGGATTATGAATTTGTAGATATATTAGGAAATCTATTAGATAATGCAATAGAAGCAGCAACTAACTATCAAAGTGCTATAAAAAAGGAAGTACATGTAAATTTATTTGAGGAAAATAACAATACAGTAATTGAAGTTAAAAATACTAGTTTGCCAGTTAAATTTGAAACTTTGGATAAAGTATTTGAAAAAGGATATTCAACAAAAGGCAATAATAGAGGCTTTGGATTATATAATGTAAATAAAATAGTTAAATCGTATAAAGGAAATATTCAAATATCTTACGAAGAAGAACAAATATGTTTTAAAATATTATTTGGCGGATAAAACTATTTTTGTAAACATTTTGGACAAGGAACTTCACCGAACAATAACCAACTAGCTCTGTTAACAGGAAACCAAGATAAGAATACAAAGAAACTAACTATTGAGTATAGAAAATAATTTTGTTTTCTGAATTTTTTCACGTGTTACACCTCCTCCTATTAATAATTGGATAGCTTGAAGATTAATAGTCCATAACCCTATTGCCTTGAATGTAGGATCAATGTTTGTAAGTAATAAGGCTGAATATATTGCTACGGTAAAAAACGTAGCTAAAAATTTATATTTATTTTTAATTTTTTTATTTTTAATTGGTCTATGTTTTGAGGGCATGGGTGAACATAAAAATATTATCAACAAGTTAATGGGAAATAAAACTATATAAATTGAGGGATTGTTTATATAGTTTAAACTTGGTAAAATAGCAACATTTAGGATGAAAAACCCAATGGTAAATAAAAAACATCCCATAAAACTGTTGAAGTGAATTCCTCCACTATAGGGCCTAATTAAAAGGAGAATAACTAAAGCAAATAAAAATTCATTTAGCATTCCAATCAAGCTAAAGAATATTGTTAATATGGCAAGCTTTACAAATTCGCTATACAAGACATATATACCATATCTCATTACTCTAATATTTTTGTGCGGTATTAGAGTGTTTTTATATAGATGATACGTCAGTACATTAATTGGCCTATCAATAAGCATTACATTCACCCTTTGTATTGATATGGCTATAAGATATCATAGAATAGAATCAATAACTATGGATTATGTTTCAATTAGGATTCTATATGTTTTAAAATGCAGGTAAAATAAGTTTTGTTACATTAAAACCCTTGTTTGTACATATATAAAATAAAGTTATTGTGGTATTATACAAGCTTTTTAATAATTAATTTATTAGCAACATTTGGATTAATTATAACTTTATGGAAAAATATACAATAATATGGTATAATTCCCCTATAAAGATTGAAGGAGGAAATAAGTATGTCAGACTTTAACAATTCAAACCAAGAAGTAAAGTTCAAAGGTCTGTCTATAGCATCTATGGTTTGTGGTATAGTCGGAATAGTATTTTTCTGTTTTTGGTACTTATCTATTATACTAGCCATATTAGCTATAATCTTTGGAGCAGTATTTCTTAATGCTAATAAAGAAAACGAGGATAAAACAGGAAGAAGTATGGCAATAGCAGGTCTTATACTAGGAATTATTACTGCTGGTTTAGTTATATTACTTGTAGCTGGACTTTTTTCAGCAGTATCACAATTAAATAATTTTGTATAAGATAAATTATATGGTTATCTTTAATATCTTAATAATCATAGCTCTGACTTTAATTATTATAGTGTCAGCAATAGCTCATATTAAAGATGATAAGGTTTATTTAACAAATAATATTATAATTGGTAAATGCGCAGTAAAAGAAGTTACAGGGCATGAATGCCCTTCCTGTGGATTAACAAGAAGTTTTGTATCCATTAGTAATGGTAGATTCATAAAATCAATTAATTATAATTATGCTGGACTACCTCTTTACTTACTTGTAATTTGTCAAATTATCAATAGTAGTATATTTTTATTTAGAAAAAGGTACAACTTGTACATAAGTAAATTTAATACAATATTTAGTGTAGGTATTTGTTTTATTATTATTGCAAACTGGTTATTGCGTATTCTATTAAAATAAGTATCTCTCCTCGTATAATAAGT
>NZ_BTPU01000079.1:0-50280 GCF_036985595.1 Vallitalea maricola
AGTGGACTTTCGCCCACTCTTTCTAGTACTCATTATTAATTCTGAAACTATTATACCACTTAAACATCTAATTTGCAAGAAAATACTTGTTATAAATTAACAGCTAAACTATCTCACTCAATTTGACACCTTAAGTTTCAAGTGTTTATTGATTAAATAAGTACATTGTTATTTATTATTATACCCCATAATTTAGATAATAATACAGATAAGCCCTCCATTAGCATCATTAACTATTTTCTGTAATGTTTCTTGTAGTTTATCTCTAGCATCCTCTGGCATTCTATATATCTTGTTTTGAAGTCCATCATTGACTAAATCATGTAATGATTTGCCGAATACATTAGTATCCCATATTTTCGTAGGATCACTCTCAAACTCACTCATTAAATAGTTAAGGAGTTCTTCACTTTGTTTTTCAGTTCCTACTATTGGAGACACTTCTGTCTGGATATCACATTTAATCATATGAATAGTTGGTGCACTTGCTTTTAATTTAACTCCAAATTTATTACCTTGTTTTACAATCTCTGGTTCTTGCAAGGATAATTCGTTAATCATAGGTGTAACAATTCCATAGCCTTTTGCCTTAACTTCATTTAATGCTGCAGAAACTTTGTCATATTCTTCTTTTACTCTACCAAGTTTTTTGATCAGTGACATAAATTGATATTCACCTTTTATTTCAGTTCCCATCAAATCACTTAGAATATTATAATAGTAATCATCATTGAAATTGATATCAACATTAGCACAACCAGTGGAAAGATCAATTCTATCTAATTTAACTTTAGTGATATAATCATTTTCAACAGTTAATGTATCTTCTTTCTTAAGGTCTCTAATAGCATCAACTGAATCCATGATATCTTTTACTGAATCAATCAATGAGGATTTCAACCAATGGTCATTATCTAACATTTCAATCCATTTTGGTACATTGAAATTAACTACCGATAATGGAAATTCAAGTAATACACTCTCAAGAATCTTAATTACATCTTCTTTTTTCAACTGGTCACAGTTCACTGGCAAAACAGGAACATTATATTTATCTTCCAATTCAGTTGCAGTCAAGATGGTATCGTCAGAATAAGGTCTAAGTGAATTAAGTATCACAACATATGGTTTTGATAGTTTCTTTAATTCATTAATTGTCCTCTCTTCTGCTTCAATATAATTTTCTCTAGGTATTTCACCAAATGAACCATCAGCTGTCACAACAATCCCTATTGTTGAATGGTCATTAATAACCTTCTTTGTTCCTATTTCAGCTGCTTGAGTAAATGGAATATCATAATTGAACCAAGGTGTTTTTACTTTTCTTTCTTCATCATTCTCTAAATGACCTGTAGCCCCTTCTACCATATAACCAACACAATCAATCATTCTAACATCAAATTCTACATCCTCTGATAATGTTACTCTTGCGGCTTCCTGAGGTATGAATTTTGGTTCGGTTGTCATTATTGTCTTTCCTGCTGCACTTTGAGGAAGCTCATCTAATGTTCTTTCTTTACTATGTACATTTTCTATATTAGGCAACACTAATAAATCCATGAATCTCTTAATGAATGTAGATTTACCTGTTCTAACGGGTCCAACCACTCCCATATAAATTTCTCCGTTTGTTCTAGCTCTAATATCTTTATAAATATCGTATTCTCCTAACATCTATATCCTCCCTATAAGTATTCTTATATATAAATATATGATATAGATATTGGAATATGACAGCCTATATATCTAATTTAATGTTAAAAGTAATTTACAAATAGCAAAAAATATGTTACACATTGTTTTGTAATATTATTTAATACTTAATTAATAAATATTTTATTGACAAATGCGTACTACAGTTGTAAGATGGTTTGTGTACTACAAATGTAGGAAGGTGGTTAATAAAATGGCTAAAATATCAGAATCCGAATGGAAGGTAATGAAAATTTTATGGGATAAAAGTCCCTTGACTTCCAAAGAGATTGTTGATTATGTCTTAGAAGAAAATGATTGGAGCAGAAAAACAGTCCATACACTTATTAGCAGGCTCGCTAATAAAGGTGTAATCAATGTAGCAAAGAAAAATAAATACTATGAATATTCACCTTGTATCTCAAAATCAGATTGTCAAATAGAAGAGACAAAAACTTTTTTAGAAAAAGTATATAATGGTTCTCTACAAATGTTCCTAACCAACTTTGTTAAGAATCAACATCTATCTAAAGAAGAAATTGCTGAATTAAAATCAATAATCAATAATAATCCTAAAGAGCAAAAGTAATATCAGGAGGTCAAACATGCAGAGAATATTAATTTTAATTTTTATCTTCTTACTTGGTCTAAATATGAAGCAACCTACTAATAATCTAGAATCAGAAATTATAATTAGTAAAAAGTCTTATAAATATGGTTTTGAAAATAATACAATCTTTTTATATGATGAAAAAGAAGATAAACATTATAGTGATAATATTAAAATTCCTGACGATAAAACTATATTATGTATGACTACAGGTGATCTAGATGATGATGGCACAGATGAAATACTACTGCTTTCTTCAGCAAAAGGAAAAAAGTATGGCAATGATTTAATAATCTATTCAATGGTTATAGAAAATGAAACAATTAAATGTGGCGAAATTTACAAAAATGATTTTACAAATGTTAAGCCTTGGGAAATAAAATTATGCGACCTGGATGGTGATAATAATAAGGATATATATGTAGGAGTATACAAATCAACGCCCATGTTTGACAAAGTGGAAAACAGACCTTTTTTCTTTAACTGGAATGGCAAAATACTTACAAAGAAATGGACCGGTTCAAAATTAGAACATCCTTTAAAGAGCGTACATTTCTATGATATCATAGGTGATTCCAAGGAAGAAATGATAGTTGTAGAAAAACTTGAGAACACCAAAGAGGTTATTAGTATTTATTATTGGTTCAATTTCGGTTTTATCAAATTTGCCGAAAGCAACAGTTACTATAACATTGAAGATATTAGCTTAACAACACAAGATGACATAAAATATATATCACTAAATCTAGGTAGAAAGAAACATATAAAATTACATTTAGAGGGAAATAAATTCATTGAAAACATTAGTTTAGACTAATCAATAATTCAATATGATGAAATTTATTAGGAGGGTATAAATTGAAATATAAGAATATAATTTTTAGATGTATTGGAATAAGTATGATAATAGTGGTTCTATTATCTGGTTGTAATAACAAACCTGAAGAAGTTGCAAAATCTGATATAACGAAGGATGAAAAATCTAATCCAAGTGACAAAAATAAGGCTGATGATAACGACAGCAATCTACAGGCAGAATCTATTACTAACCCTAAAGATCAAGATGTGAAAAAAGGTATTAATAACAATACCAACTATAACCTTGTATGGCAAGACAAAAATGAAATTTCACCAATTGACATACCTTACATAATACCAGAAGCAAGTTATAAGGTACCTAATTACACTATAAAAGCTGATTTGTCAAATATCAAAAATATGGATAGTTTTTCTGGTTTTACTAATGAACAACTAAACAAAATCGTTGATAATGGATTTGTAGTATTACCTAGTAATAGTAATGATGCATTTTTGAAAATGAATACTATCTATGAAGTTAATGAATACAAAGGTATCCCTAATTTTGTTACTGTTGACAGTGTTATGCACGTGTATCATAACTTCTTCAATAGTTCATTAAAGATTTTAGAAAGAGATCGTTTATATGACGAACTTATTAAACTTACAAACAGTATGTTGGAGAAAACTGTTTATCTATATAATGATAATAGCTATGAACCAATTAAAGAAGATTTAAAATTCAACGTAATCTTCTTTGCTGTTGCAAAAAAACTATTGACTAATGAATATGGAGCATTACCAAAAGAATTAAAAGTAATTGCAGACGAAGAAGTCTCAAACATTCTAAAGGCAGATGGTTATAAAAAATCTGCTCTATTAGCCCCACGGGATATTGATTACAGTCAATATAAAGTAAGAGGTCACTATACCAATGATGATAAACTTGAATCTTATTTTAGAGCAATGATGTGGTATGGACAAATTGCACTTCCACTTACCGAAGTAGTTAATGAAGAAGCGGTATTATGCGAAGATGAAACTGTAAAAGCTTTAATCATGACATATACTGCTTTTATGCAAAGTAATAATGATAATGACCTAAAATCATGGGATAAAATTTATATGCCAACTAATTTTTATGTTGGTCAATCAGATGATCTGAATTTATTTCAGTACAAAGATTTGATTCTTAATGTTTTTGGAGAAAACGTGAATTTAAATGATTTTAGAAATGAGAAATACTATGATAAGTTATTGGAAGAAGCAAAAAAAATGCCTGATCCTGGTATCAAAAATAAAATAACCTTACAAAATGTTCATGTGGGAAAACAATTTAGATTTATGGGACAGAGATATACTTTTGATGGAGAAATACTTCAAGAGTTAATGGAACCTTACAAAAGACCTGTACCCTCTGGACTAGATGTTGCAGCTGTATTAGGCAGCAAACGTGCCAAAACTTTATTAGATAAATATTACGAACCACAAAAAACTTGGCCAGAATATGAAAATAAGTTTAAGGCAATGAAAGAAAAAATATCAAAAGTAGACGACAAAGACTGGAAATCAAATATGTATAATGGGTGGCTGGATACCATATCCTCAATACAAAAACCTTTCGAAGACGTAGAAGGTGCTCCAATGTTCATGAAAAATAAAGCTTGGACAGATAAATCTATCAGCTCTGCTCTAGGAAGTTATGCAGAATTAAAACATGATACAATATTATATGTTAAACAACCAGTTGCTGAATGTGGAGGCGCTGATTTTATATACCATCATTATGTAGAACCTAATGTTGAAGTTTACTCTAAATTATTATGGCTTACTAAGTATTCTTCTACCAATCTTAAAGAAAGAGGATTATTGTCACAGGAGTTTGAACAAATTTCAATAAAAATAATTAAATTATTAGAATTACTAAGAGATTGTTCTATAAAAGAGCTAAATAATGAAACTTTGACTCAAGATGAAAAATGTGAATTAAATACTATAGGCGGAAAAATTGATTCTATAAACTATGCTATACTAGCCCAAGTTGACGGTGAGGAATTAAGTTGTTCAGCACTAATTGCTGATATCGCAACAGTTGAAAATAGCTGTCTTGAAATTGGTACTGAACTGCCAAATGAAATTTATGTTGTCATCAAAGACGGTGAAGAATTATATCTATCAAGAGGTTCAGTATATGGATATCATGAATTTTTAAGCGATACTAGACTTACAGATGATGAATGGCAGGAAAAACTAGGTATAATAAAAGAACAATATGGAGAAGATTCTATAGACTTTTATATGCTTAACACTGGTGAACCATCCCCCTCTCTGCCAAAACAACCTGAGTGGGTTTATTCCTTCAAATCAAAAGAAAAAAATAATGTTGAGTGTAAGCAACAAGAAGTAAATTGGGAATAAGGTGATATAATGTCTCATTGGATAATAAATAAATTACTATATATGACTATTACATCTTCAATATTGATAGTCACAATTATGATAACAAAAAAAGTATTAGGCAAGAAATTATCTGTAAGATGGAATTATTACGTTTGGCTGTTAATAATTATCCAATTGCTTATTCCAATGTCAATTAAAAGTGACTTAAGCATATATAACCTTCTTACCTATGATAATCTTGACAGCAGTACCTATTTAAATAACAACTATAGTAAACCCATAGAAATTGATGAAATAAATAAGAATTCATTAGAAACGGATACTAAATCATATCAGCAGTCTAAACAAGAAAATGTACTTACACTTAGAAAGCTGATATATATTATTTGGTTCATAGGGTTTATCATTATAACCATATACTATTTAATTTTTAACCTAAAACTAATACATAAATTCAAAAGGTGTAAATGTAATGATTTACAATTAGAACATTTATTCAGGAGCTGTAAATCAGTTATAGCTCCTACACAAAATGTGAGATTATTAGTTTCAGATTTTATTAATGTTCCTTCCCTATATGGTATAATACGTCCAGTTATAATTATGCCAAAATCTATCTTGACTAATAAAGATGAAAAAGAAGTCAGGCTTTTATTAATACATGAGCTGATGCATCTGAAACTTAGACATAATGTGATAAAAGGTATCTATCTGCTTTTAACAACTATATATTGGTTTAATCCATTAATATGGTTAGGACTGAAAAAGTTAGATGAAGATGGTGAATTATACTGTGATAATGAAGTCGTTAATTTTATTAACTCAGACGATAATATTGTTTATGGAAATCTAATAATAGATTTAGCATCATATGATAAAGATTTTCGATTACCAATTCAGGCAGTCAGCTTCATAAACAATAAAAAATACATCAAAAAAAGAGTATTGAATATAGCCTATAAAAAAAGTAAGAATCATAAAACTAGAATCATTGGATGTTTAATAACTTTTATTATGGCATTCACTCTAATGACTTCTGCTAAAACAGATACCTCTTTATTAGCGGATAGAATAGAACAAGAAACAGGAATCATATTAAATACTGAAGCAAAAAATATAATCAATATATTAGCAAAAGATGATTCAGGTTATATATCCACCACCCATACTGATAATGATATTCTTATAAAATATGATTATAAAACCAATTCAATAAAACAACACACTAATTTATTTAGTATTAGACTTATGGACATTGATGGTATTCCAAAAAAATGTGTTATCTACATAGAACAATTAGACAGATTAGAAAATACTAATTCAGCTAAAAAACACTATATGCCATTATTTACAGAAATCCTGGACTCATTATTTAATAATGATGAAATTACAAACTTTATAACTCAAAAATGCAGCATTAAAAGTTCGCATAACACAAAAGAAACTATTATAGACAATTATAAGATTAATCATATCATGGATGGTAAACACAAATTCTATATTAGCTGGAAATAATATCTTTCAGGTACAATATCAAAATACGATAATATGTTATACATACGAAAAAAAGCTCAAGCTGTCAATTACTTAAAAAGCTTGAGCTTTTTTAATGGTTCTTGCTATAAAAACCATTATTATTCATTTTTTATTACTCATATTATTACTTACATCAATCTTATATAATTGGTATTCATTAGAATAATTGCTATATGTAATTAGGTATTCTCCATTTTGCGATATAGAAATATATTTTTCATCTGGTTGTATATTGTTAATAGAGGTTATTTTTTTATTGATTACGTCTATAAAAACTAGTTGATTATTATCATTATATAGTGGTGTACCAATTACCATATTTGATAATCCATAATCTGTATTATAATCATATAGAAATTTATTATGACTAATTATATCTACATACTTCTCATTGTTACTATTAAAAGCATGAGTGTAGTTATCATAAGTACCTATTAACATAAATAAATTTTCACCAACCCACTCTGCTGAAGTATCCCATTGAATTTCTCCATCCTCATTATTATGTAATTTTACAAAACTATCTTTTGATATATTATATAGCATATCACCATAAGACCATTCATAACCTATTAATCGAAAAATTAACAAATTGGGACTCGAAATTGAAAAAGATGGGTATCTAGGCATAGAACCATTCATTTCATCTTCATCATCTGTATACCATTTCATTATAATTTTGGGATTAGTCAACATAATGTCAGAAACAATTAAGCTTCCATTTCCATCACTAAACGTTATTAATCTTCCATCTGATGAAATATCAAATCCATCATAATTCATATCACCATACTTTATATGATTTATAACATTATTATTTTCTATATTATATATAATAACTTCGTCTCTAAATTTATATATAATATTCTCATCAGTTGTCTTTATTCCTAATCCATATATACTATTTCCCTTAGAATTCCTATCATTGAAATCACAATCAAATGTATATATTATTTCCAAACTCTCATCATTAAATTGCTGCTTTACTATATATACAATGTTTTTATTTGCTATATCCCTAACCAAAAAAACAATTCCTTCATTAGCTAATCTGGGAGATAATATATTGGTATATTTATCAAACATATCTTTATCTAATCTTTCTAAATTAATATTTTTCTGTTCTAACTCCTTATTGCTAATCTCATTCATCAGTATATCATTATTATCACTGTTATCAATATAATCATGTGAAGTTACACTAACTGAATTAGTACATGTATAACTATTTAATTCTACTAGTATTCTATTAGGCTTCAATATTTGTTCATCTATTACTTCACAATTTTTAATATCTAATTCTTGTTTTATAATAATTCCTAACTCTTCTTTACTATTATTTAATTCATCTTCACGATTTACACTTGATTCATTGGATTTTTGATTATTAGTATTATTTTCTAAAATCCCATCTTCATTATTAACCTGCTCATTTATTCCATCAATTGTTTTAGTCTTATTGCTTGTTTCCCCACATCCTATTAGGATACAACTAATCAAAGATATTAATATAAGCAATTTCAAAATATTATTCATAACAACACCCTCCCATTAATTATTTGCTTTTAAATATATCACTTCAAAAAGTTAATTACAATAAAAAAATCTTATCTTTAATACTAATTAACATTAATTAATATTAAGATAAGATTTTAGCAAAACAATGTAATACTATGTTAACATTTATTCTTTAATATATATCACTTTTTATATTCGATCTTTTTATCTCTTATCATTAAATCCTCTACAGCTTTTTTAGTATCTTTACCTTCAAATAAGACCTCATTAACTTCTCTTATGATAGGCATTTCAACTTTATATTTTTCAGATAGATCTAGGGCTGCCTTTGCTGTATACACACCTTCAACCACCATCTTTACTTCATCAAGAGCTTCCTGTAAACTATAACCTTTTCCAATTAAGATACCGGCTCTTCTATTACGACTATGCATACTTGTACATGTTACGATCAAATCGCCAATACCTGATAATCCTGCAAAAGTTTGTGTCTCAGCTCCCATAGCAACGCCAAGTCTGCTTATTTCTGTTATACCTCTTGTCATAATTGCAGCCTTAGTATTATCTCCAAAACCAATACCATCTGAGATACCAGCTGCTAGAGCAATAACATTTTTCAGGGCCCCTCCCATTTCTATTCCTATTACATCAGAACTAGTATATACCCTGAAATCAGAGTTCATAAATATATCTTGAACTTTTTTGGCTACATCATGATCTTTAGATCCTGCAACACAAGTTGTAGGTATATTTCTTGATACTTCTTCAGCATGGCTTGGTCCAGATAATACTGCCACAGGATTATCTGGCATCTCATCATTTATTACATGAGCTAATGTATAGAGTGAATCATCTTCCAATCCTTTTGCTACATTAACAATGATTTGATCTTTTGTAACATATTCTTTCATTAAATTTGCTGTATTCCTTACGAACTTTGATGGAACTGCCATAACAAGCATATCTTTGCCCAAAATAGCTTCCTTAAGATTATTAGTTATATTAATCTCATTAGGAATATGTATTCCTGGAAGTTTTGATTTATTTTCTCTTGTGTCATTCAATAAATTAACTTCATCTTCTATAATTGACCAAAGAGCAACTTCATGACCATTATTATTAAGTAATATAGCTAAAGCAGTTCCCCAGCTTCCTGCACCTAAAACAGATACAGTGGCCATATTTATCACCTCACATAAATTAGATAGTTATTATTCATTTTCAGATAAATTCTTTTTGTGTCCTAGCTTATTTTCTGTACCATTAAGTAATCTTTTAATATTGGCTCTATGATTATACAGTGCAAAAATCATTAGTATAACACCTAATACAATATATTGTGGTCTGTCAGTATAAAATATTGCCATTAGTATAGGAATAGAAATTGCCATTAAGATTGAACCAAGCGAAACATATCTTGATATAAAGATCACTAAAGCCATTATTCCAATAACAATGAGACCTATCTTTATATCAACTACAGTTAATAATCCAATAGTGGCAGCTATTCCTTTTCCACCTCTAAATCCTAAGAAAACAGGCCAATTATGACCAATAACAACACCCACACCTGCATAATATCCCATTAGGATATCATCAAAGATAAGGGAGCAAATTAATACTCCAATAGCAGCTTTAAATACATCCATAAAAAATGTAATTATACCTGCTTTCCAGCCCATAACTCTAATAACATTAGTGGTTCCTGCATTACCGCTTCCATACTTTCTTATATCTAATCGTCCTTTTATACGACTAATAATATAAGCTGATTGAAAACATCCAATAAGATAACCTATTAATAAGCTAGCAATTATCTTCATCTATTTACCCTTTTCCTTTCTCTCTCTTATAATAAAATGAATAGGCGTCCCCTTAAAGCCAAATGATTCCCTTATCCTATTCTCAATATATCGCTTATATGAAAAATGCATTAAGCTTTTGTCATTCACAAATATGATAAAAGTAGGTGGTTTGATAGAAACTTGAGTCATATAATATAGTTTCAATCTCTTACCTTTATCAGAAGGAGGTTGATTCATTGCAGTTGCATCATATAAAACGTCATTAAGGACACCAGTTGAAACTCTAAGAGCATGATTTTGAATTACAATATCAATATTTTCAAATAGTTTATTAATCCTTAAGCCAGTCAATGCTGAAATAAATATTTTGGGAGCATAAGTCATATAGCTTAGTGTTGTATCTACATTACCCAGATACTTGTACATAGTTTTATCATCTTTTTCTATGGCATCCCACTTATTTACAGCTATAATAGCACCTTTACCTCTTTCATGGGCTATTCCTGCAATCTTTGCATCCTGCTCTGTTATACCTTCAACAGCATCAATGAGCAATACAACAATATCACATTTTTCAATAGCTGATACCGTTCTTATTATACTGTATCTCTCTAGTCCTTCTTTTTCAATTTTGTTCTTCCTTCTAAGCCCAGCAGTATCAACAAAAATATATTCATTTCCGTTGTACTTGACAATTGTATCTACTGCATCTCTTGTTGTTCCTGCTATATCACTAACTATAACACGTTCTTCTCCAAGAAGCTTATTGATTAATGAAGACTTACCTACATTCGGCTTACCTATTACTGCTATTCTAGGTAAATCAATCTCTTCATTATCAGTATTTTTTTCATAAAAATGCGATACAACCTCGTCTAACATATCTCCTATACCTGTTGATTGAGCTGAAGATATAGCAAAAGGTTCACCTAGTCCAAGATTATAAAATTCAAATACATCATATTGTAATTTTTCTCTATTATCAACTTTGTTGACACATAATACAACAGGCTTATGTGCACGTCTAAGCATATCTGCAACTTTATAATCTGCATCAGTAAGACCAGACTTTACATCAACTACAAAAACAATAACACTAGCGGTATCAATAGCCACTTCAGCTTGTTTTCTCATATAAGAAAGCATTTTATCATCTGTAGTAGGCTCAATGCCTCCTGTATCTATTATAGTAAAGTTATAATTTAGCCACTCTACATCAGCATATATTCTGTCTCTTGTAACACCTGGTGTATCTTCTACAATAGAAATCTTAGCTCCTGCTAGTTTGTTAAATAAAGTAGATTTTCCAACATTGGGTCTTCCTACTATGGCTACTACTTCTCTACTCATAAATAAGTACTCCTTATCCTAATATATTTCTAATAAATTCTTGTCCAGTTGATTTTACAACAGTAACTTTTACTTGTAAAGTATTTTCTATATCAGTTACAGTAATATCATCCAGTAAAGTTTCTTCTCCACTTCTAAGTAAATTGCAAGGTAAAAGTAATTTCTCTCCCAATTCTTTATCTTTTAGCTGTTCAATAATATCTTTTCCTGTAAGTAATCCTGATACAGTTATATTATGCCCAAAGAAATTATTAATGATTGGATAAATATTTACTTTTACATTAGGGAATTTTTCTTCTAATTTATCTATCATATCTTTAATCATGTTATACGCTAATGTCCCAGTAACTATAGATACATTTCTTACCAATTCTTCATTGGTATTTATTTCATTATAACATAACATAAACTCATCAAGCAATAACCTTGACATCCCTACACCATTTTCTAATTGTAGATATCCGTCATAATTATCTTCATCTGGAAATGGTTTTTCTGCCAACAGATAAAATTCATCCCCTGCATGAATGAAATGTGTACCTGTCTCTTCATAGATAATATCTTGCCATTTATGAATAATATCAAGTACTTCTACAGCATCTTCTTTTGTAAATAATTCTAGTTCAAAAAGTCCTTCTCTATATTTAGACAAACCTACTGGAACTACTGAAACACTTTGCATATGTGGAATGAATTTTCTTAGATTATCTATGGAGTAATCAAGTTCCTTACCATCATTTATTCCTTTGCAAAGTACAATCTGCCCATTCATTGTAATACCAGCATCATAAAATTTCTTCATATACCCAACTAATCTATCAGCAAAACGGTTATGGAGCATTTTCTTTCTAAGTTCCATATTCATTGAATGTACAGAAATATTGATTGGAGATAAGTGGTATTTAATTAATCTGTTAACATCTCTATCTTTCATATTGGTTAGAGTTATATAATTGCCTTGTAAAAATGACAACCTGGAATCATCATCTTTAAAATATAGTGTATCTCTCATACCTTTTGGTAACTGGTCAATAAAACAAAATATACATTTATTGCTGCAAGACTTATACTCATCCATTAAATCATTTTCAAAATCTATACCAAGCTCCTCATCATAGTCTTTTTCTATTTCAAGAAGCCATTCTTCGCCATTATCTTTTAAAATTAAAACTTCCAGATAATCATCATCTACAAGAAAATGATAATCAAGGGCATCTTCCACCAATTGATTATTTATTGAAATCAATTGATCTCCTTGCTGTATTCCAAGTTCATAAGCTATGCTGCCGTCTTTCACATGCATAACCTTATGAAATTTATCTTTCATTAAAAACATTCCCTTCAGTCATAGCACTACTTCAGTTCCATTATCGCTGCTAAACTACCTCTTTCACCGCCAGTTCCTCTATGAGAAAACATCTGATCTTTGTTGCAATTAGTACAGATATCTGTAATAGTGATATTTTCATTATTAATTCCTACATCTAGTAATATTAACTTATTTGCTGTCCATAAGTCAATTAAATATTTATTTTTTGTTTTTTTCTTAATTACTTTATCTTGTTCTTCAGTATTGAATATCTTTTTGAATTCATAAACTACTTCACTTTCTACTTCAAAACAGCAAGGTCCAATAGATGGACCTATACAACAAAGTATATCATCAACATTTGAACTGAATTCACTAACCATTTTTTCAACTGTTTTAGAAGCTATCTTCTGTACTGTGCCTCTCCATCCTGAATGTGACAGCCCTATTACTTTTTTCACTGGATCTAAAAAGTAAATAGGTACACAATCAGCATAAAAAGTTACTAGAGGAACCTTAGACTCGTTAGTTATTAATCCATCAACACCTTCAATATCACTCTCTCTAAAAATACCTTTGCCTTTATCCTTACTTGTAACAACTTTAATAACATCTTTATGTACTTGGTCAGAAAAAACCAAGTCTTTATAATTAATACCTACACTACTACACAATATCTCAAAGTTCTTTCTAACGTTTTCGTCTAAGTCTCCTCTATTAAACCCAAGATTCATACTTTCATATATTCCTTTACTAACACCGCCTAATCTAGTACTAAAACAATGGTTAGTGATTCCTGCCCTTTCAAAAGCAGGAATTGTCAAATATTCTAAATCGTCTATTCTATTAACTTTAAAAACCTCTGATTTCATATCACACAACCTTTCATCCATGTGCCGAATTAAAGTGTTAATTACATTTAAATGCGTCTTTGACTACCCTTATCTTATTATTAACTATTTCTACTACATCAAACCTGATATCCGCATTATACAACCGTTTGACTTTTGTATAGTACATAGCTGTTTTTATTATCCGTTTCTGTTTGTAGTATCCAACTGCCTCTATGGGATATCCTGTATTGATGTTTCTTCGATACTTAACCTCAATGAATGTCAGATAATCTGAATCCATTCCAATTATATCTATTTCACCGAATCTACATCTATAATTTCTATCAATAATCTTATAGCCTTGTTTTTCTAAAAATTTTGCAGCTATTTCTTCACCTTTGCTGCCTATAGCTCTATTATTACTGTTTTCCATAAAAACCACCTAACCAACTATACAAAAGTGGGTACGCCTCATTCTGTATAGATTAAATAGATTTATAAATATCATCTAGATCACTAACAAACACTAAAATTTCCGCTACTATTTGATAGAGCTCTGGTGGTATCATATCCCCTATATCTAATTTAGTCAGACTTTCAACTAATTTCTCATCCTTATAGATAGGCAATTCTTGTTCATCAGCTTTTTCAAGAATTTTATCAGCTACTATTCCTTTACCCTTAGCAATAACTGTTGGAGCAGTTTCATTAATATCATATTTTAATGCAGCCACTTTTTTAATTTTTCTTCTATCCACTTACAACCAACCTCAATTCGTTCTATACTCTCATATCAAATGAATATCTTTTAACACTATTGGCATTATTTTTTCTTTGTAAGAAATCTTCAACAAAATTAAAATCCTTTTTATTATTAATAACAATAAGTCCAGTTACATTTATATCGAAACTCCTTAATCTCTTATGTAAATTTATAATATAATCATCAATAATCTTTTTCTTCTCTTCATCTTCAACATAGAACTTACATTCAACATTATTGACCTGTTTGTTAATATAGACATCAATATGACCGAGATTAACATAGTCAAGTCTGAGTAATGCCGATATAGAATTAGGGTTACTTCTTTTTCTTAATTCTTTCTTATTCTCGAAAATGTACAATTCACTATTTAATAACTTATTTCCAAATTTGAAAGGTAATTGAACATAGTTAAAATTATTATTAAGGTTGTTAATAAACTCAATATTATTTTTTACTTTCGTAGCATCTTTTGATATATTGCTTTGTTTACCTTCAGTTAATCCTTGAGTAAGTTTAATTATGTTAATAATCTTTTCATATACATCGTTAAAATAATCATTAATCAATTTTGGGTTTTCTAAAGCACCCCTATCAAGGAAGATGTTTTTATCTACTGCGTTTTTTAATAATTTGTTAGTGATAATATTATTAAGAGTTTCTTTATCTTTTTCTCCGATTTCAAGGGAAAATATATCCCCAAGCAATTTCTGCAATGATAAATCTTTTGATAGATTCAGTGTATTATTGTCTTTTAACAAATATGTATTATCTAATTCTTTTTTTAATTCTTCAATACCCTCTCCAGATAAAATATATCCTAATCTAAAATCGACTACATCATTAGCATTCTTATTAATAACAGGAATGTCAAATTTTAATTCCTGTTCTTTTGAAGAGTTATTTTCTATTACATTAATAATTTTATCATTACTAACATTATCCGATTCATTATTCATCAGAATATTAATTAATTGATGTTTGATATCAATATCAAGACCTTTACCATCAATTATTTGATTAGCTAAACTAATTATCTCCTGCTTGATGAAATGATTATTATTTAAATAATTATACAGCTGATTAATATTTTCACTAGTAACAGGTATATTATTTTTTACTAGTAGAATTAATTTATCAACACTAGTATCTTTAAATTGCCTTGATAATGTTAGAATCTTATTTATGAATTCCTTATCAACCTGCATATTATTATTTAAAAGTTTTTCTACTATTTCAGTATTTTTTTCATTTATTGGTACGCCCGCTTCTTCTAATATTTGATATAATTTATTACTCTTAGGACTATAAGCTTCATCTAATATAGGCTTCAGAAGAACTTGTTCCAGATTGGATTCCTTTACTTGAAATAAAACCTTCTGACCAATATTAAACTCCATCTGATCAGTTAATTTAGCTGTAAGTTCAGCACCACTTGCTAACCTAATAATAATATTCTTCTGTTTTATATCAAGTATTTCTCCTTTTATGGTTTGACCTTTGTTAAAATCTCTACTATTGACTTTAGAAATTTTAGAAATATCTATCCTTTTGTTTATTTGTTTATTATAATTAATCCGCATAATCACTCATCCTCTCACATAAAAGTGGTTTTGCAGCATGTTATTTATAATATAGATTTAATAAAAGATTTTCTATGTATTGGACAAGGTCCATGTTCTTTCAGTGCTTCTATATGTTCTTGTGTACCATATCCTTTGTTTTTAGCAAATTTGTATTCTGGGAAAAGCTGATCATAATCTTTCATTAATCTATCTCTATATACTTTAGCAATTATACTTGCAGCTGCAATTGAAATACTTTTGGCATCGCCTTTTATAATAGGCTCTTGAGGTATTTTAACTCTTGGGATTGTTACTGCATCAACCAATATCATATCTGGTTTTATTTCTAGACTATCAATAGCAGATATCATAGATTCATAAGTAGCATTAAGAATATTGATATCATCAATAACATCTACATTAGCCATACCTATGCTCACAGCTATAGCCTTTTCCATTATAATATCGTATAATTCTTCTCTTTTAGCTTCTGTTAATTTTTTGGAATCATTTATGTATAGTATATTCACATCTTTGGGGAGAATTACTGCGGCACTAACAACTGGTCCAGATAGAGGTCCTCTACCAACTTCATCTATTCCGCATATGTATTTTTTATCAGGATACTTATTTTCATAAGCTTTCATTTGAATAATACGTTCAACTTCTTTTTCATAAGCTTCTATCTTTTTTTCGTACTTATCTATTAATTTTATAACTCCCAATCTTTCATCAGACTTTAATTCATCTAGTTTGTCTTCTAAATAACATACGGGAACATTACTCAACATATCTTTTATATCGGAAATTGTCATATTTGTCATTATACCTTATTCTCCTTTTCTACCGAAAACTATTACTTTATTCTACCATAACTCTACCCAAAATAGCCATTACTATTAATCTTTATTTCTATCAATTTCATTAATTAAGTAACTCTTAATTTCGTCTATTCTATTTATTTCTTGTTTATCGTTAACTTTCTTTCTACATATAGTTAAAAATTTTATAATAAAAAGCATCTGCTTATTTTTTTCATCTTTAGATATTCTACCTCTTCCTGTCCTATCACATAAAGATAATAATGCTACTTCAGTTATTGAAGTTTCATTAATCATTGCACCAACTTGCGAAAAAGGTAACTCTTTACAAACAAATAATGGCTGCATATGCCATCTAACTAATTTAACAACTTCATTTACGAACAAATTATCTTCTATAAATGTCAACAAATAATTTCTTGCAATTTCTTCCCCTTGTTTATCATGATCATATGAAGTAATTCTTCCTTTTCTGATTTTTGTTGTGGTTATTTTACCAACATCATGTAGAAGGGCAGCCCACATGAATACTTTCTTATCTTCACTTAATTCTTTTATCTCTGCAGCCCTATCAACAACTTCCATAGTATGATTATATACATTACCTTCAGGATGATACATAGGATTTTGTTCAACCTTTTTTAGATCTAATAGAATCTTTAAAGGATAAGTATCAATATACTCTTTCTCATGCAATAACAAACCATCAAAATATTCTGATGGCTTTTTATCATTCAATAAATGTAAGTCAAACTCTTCAAATAGCTCTATAAGATTATTCATGTAATCAACCCCTATAATGTATTTATTAATATTTTTACCTTATTTAAATATATTATTAAGTAAATTTATATAAAAATGGGATTGATATTATATAATCATAAAATATTAAATTTTAAAAACAGCTAGATTTCATAATCCAACTGTTTCCAAAGTAATTTTACCAAGTATTCCATTCCTGAATTCATCCATTAAAATTATTGCTGCTTTATTCAAATCTAATTCATTACCAGCTTTTATCAAATTTCTGTTTTTTGCAATATTCTCTAATATTTGGATAGATTCCAGATTATGCGTATCAGATAATTTGTATCTAGTAAGCAGACTCTCTAAGTAATTATTCCTCAAGTAATCTATTAGAATCAGTGCTAATTCTTCAATATTAAGAATTTCATCTTTTATGGATCCAATCAGAGCTAGATTAATACCTACTTGCTGATCTTCAAATTTCGGCCAGAGAATTCCTGGTGTATCAAGAAGTTCCATATCTTTTTTTAATTTAATCCATTGTTTTCCTTTTGTAACTCCTGGTCTATTTCCCGTCTTCGCACTTGCTTTTCCTACCAGTTTATTAATAAAAGTAGACTTACCAACATTCGGTATACCTGCTACCATTGCTCTTATAGGTTTATTTATTAAACCTCGTTTTTTATTTCTTTCAATTTTTTCTTTACAAAGTTCATATGCTTTATTAATCACTTGATTAATTCCTTTTCCATTTTTAGAATTAACCAATACAACACTTATACCTCTATTTTCATACCACTTTATAAATTCTTCTGTTTTATTTCTATCTGCTAAATCAATTTTATTGAATACAATTATTCTAGGCTTGTTATTAGCTATTTTATCCATATCAGGATTTCTACTGCTTATTGGTA
Source organism: Vallitalea maricola (assembly GCF_036985595.1). Lineage (NCBI taxonomy): Bacteria > Bacillati > Bacillota > Clostridia > Lachnospirales > Vallitaleaceae > Vallitalea > Vallitalea maricola. Next base: position 18,662 of record NZ_BTPU01000079.1, read on the forward strand.
CTCTTGCATCAATTAACTCAATTATGACGTCTACAAGCTTAATATTTTCTTGCATCATACGTTTAGCTTTTGTCATATGTCCTGGGTACCATTGTATATTCATATCATTCTATCCTTTCATTGTCATTAACTGAGACTTTCTTTCTCTTATAGGAAAATAAGGAGCAATATTGCTCCTTATTTATTTCTTCTTTGATCAGATTATTTAACAAATCCAAAATCTTTAAGTGGCCATATTCTAAGTCCAGCTTTACCGATTATATCTTTCTTACTAATTGTTCCCACATCAGTATAACGACTATCTGAACTGTTATTTCTATTATCACCCATTACAAAATATTCGCCTTCTGGAACAACAAATGGAAATTCTCTGTTACCTAACTTGCCATCATCAATTATATCAAATTCTTCTTCTAATTTTTCTTTATTAATATATACTTGTCCATCAATTATATTAACCTCATCACCAGGTAATCCAATGATTCTCTTAATATAATTTTGTGATGGATTCTTCTTATAAGGAAAAACGACAATGTCATACTGCTTTGGTTTTGTAAATCTATAGCTTATTTTGTCTATAATTACATGGTCGCCATTATGAAGTGTCGGTTCCATAGATTGTCCAATAACATTTGTTTTCTGAAATACAAACGTTGTTATAAGTAATACTGCAACTAATACAATTCCTATATCAAGTACCCAACTTAATATTTCTCTTCCCAAAGTTGTGTTCTTCATGCTTAACCCTTCTTTCATAAGACTAAATACATTGCATAAAGTTGTTTTATCATATGCATATAACGTACTAAATAAACAAAAAGGGACTAATACATAGTACTAAGTCCCTCACTAGTCAAATTAATCATCACAACAGCCATTTGTAAACTATACCATGTAACATTATAGTTAATTTTTAGTTAAACTGCGTATTATAATTAACTTAATTATCTAATTAACTCTTTAACTTTAGCAGCTTTACCAATTCTGTCTCTTAAGTAGTTAAGTTTAGCTCTTCTAACTTTACCACGTCTTACAACATCAATATGATCGATAATTGGTGAATGTAATGGCCAAGTTTTTTCAACACCTACACCATATGAAATTCTTCTAGCTGTAAATGTCTCACGATTACTTCCGTTTTGTCTTTTGATAACTACGCCTTCAAACATCTGTAATCTTTCACGGTTTCCTTCTTTAACTTTAGCATATACTCTAATAGTATCACCAACGTTAAAATCTGTTAAAGCATTTTCTCTTAATTGTTCTTGTTCAATTTTACGTATTATATCGTTCATGTGTTTCCTCCTAATATCTAGATGTTCTTAATACATTATTGTAACAGAGGACCATCCGTACTCACATTAAATTACTATATCATACTTCATCATAATTTGCAATATTTATCTAAAATTTTCTTATCCTTTTCTGATAGTTCTGCTTTCTCTAATAGATCAGGTCTCTTATTGTATGTTCTTATTAATGATTGTTCCCTTCTCCACTGATCAATATTTTTATGATGTCCAGACAATAATATGTCAGGAACTTTTTTATCCATAAAAACAGCTGGTCTAGTATATTGAGGATATTCTAATAAATTATCATCAAATGATTCTGTCGTGGCAGATACTCCATTAGATAGAACATCAGGTATCAATCTTGATATGGCATCTATCATAACCATTACAGCCAGTTCTCCACCAGTCAATATATAATCTCCTATGGATACTTCATCTGTAACTATCATATCAATTACCCTTTCATCTATACCTTCATAATGTCCACATAAAAAAATTAATTCTTCTTCCTTAGATAATTCCATAGCCATTTCTTGATTAAATGTCTTTCCTTGTGGGGTTAGATATATGACCCTAGGTTTATTACTAAGTTTACTTGTAATACTCTTATATGCCTCATATATAGGTTCTGGCTGCATAACCATACCTGCACCACCACCATAAGGATAATCATCTACTTGTTTATGCTTGTTGTATGCATAATCCCTTATATTAATCGTATCTATTTCAATCAAGTTTTTTTCCTGAGCTTTACCAATAATACTTGAACCAAGTCCTTGTTTAATCATGTCTGGAAATAACGTCATTATGTTAAATTTCACTCATCAATCAATCCTTCCAGTAATGAAACCACCATGGTCTTATTATTCATATCTACTTGTTTTATACATTGTTTTATAGCAGGTATCAAAATTTCTTTTTTATCATCAGTTTCAATTACATATACATCATTGCTGCCAGTAAATATAATATCTTTTATAGTACCTAGATTTTTACCAGCATCAGTACTTACATCTATGCCTATCAGATCTTGTACATAATATTCATCATCTTCTAAAGGTAATGCTAATTCTCTTGGTATTTTAATAATAGATTGTTTCAACTTCTCTGCACTAGTCATATCTTTCAATTCTTCAAACTTTATAATAATCATATTCTTAAAATACCTTATACTATCAATAGTATATTTTTGTATTTTTCTATTATTATCAATATACACATATTCCAGTAATTCAAATCTTTTAGGTTCATCAGTTAAAGGTATTACCTTAACTTCACCCCTAATACCATGTGTATTAACTATTTTTCCAATATTAAAGTAATCCATACACTCACCTACAAAAATTTTTTTAAAAAAAGGCTAGGGAATCCCTAACCTTATTGTAGAATTTCTACAACAACTCTTTTCTCTTCCTTTGTTGCCGCAGCCTTAACTACAGTTCTTATAGCTTTAGCAATTCTACCTTGTTTTCCAATTACTTTTCCCATATCGTCAGGTGCAACTTTTAACTCTAATATAATTGAGCGCTCTCCCTCAATTTCATTTACTTTAACATCATCTGGATTATCAACTAATGCTTTAGCGATAACTTCCACTAATTCTTTCATGTTGTACACCTCCAACAATTACTTTACAACTCCAGCTTGCTTTAACAATCTTTTGACTGTATCAGAAGGCTGAGCTCCGTTACTTAACCATTTGTTAGCAACTTCTTCATTTATCTTTAAATCAATAGGATTTTTTGTTGGATTATAGTAGCCAACTTGCTCAATGAATTTACCATCTCTTGGTGATCTAGAATCAGCAACTACAATTCTATAAAAAGGAGCTTTTTTTGCACCCATTCTTTTTAATCTCATTCTTACTGCCATTTGTGTTTCACCTCCCATAGTTAATTATTATCTATATTAGACTAATCAAGAATATAAATTCTAACTAGCCCATAAAAGGAAATTTATTAAATAATCCTTTTTTACCTTTGCCTTTCATCATACCACTAAACTGTTTCATCATTTTTTTGGATTGTTCAAATTGTTTAATGAATCTATTTACATCTTGGATATGATTACCTGAACCATTAGCGATTCTTCTTTTTCTTGAAGGATTGATAAGTGCTGGATTAGCTCTTTCTTCAAGTGTCATGGAATATATCATTGATTCTACTTTTGATAGCTCTTTATCATCTATTTCAACATCTTTCATTTGCTTATTCATGCCAGGAATCATTGACATGATATCACCAATGGAACCTAATTTCTTTACTTGCTGCATTTGTTCAAGAAAATCATCAAAAGTAAATTCAGCTTTTCTAAACTTTCTTTCCATTTCAGCAGCTTTTTTAGCATCAATAGCTTCAGAAGCTTTTTCAATAAGTGTAAGAACATCACCCATTCCAAGAATTCTTGATGCCATTCTTTCTGGATGGAATACTTCAATATCTGTAAGTTTTTCTCCTATACATGCAAATTTGATAGGCTTATTGGTTACTGCTCTTACAGAAAGTGCGGAACCACCTCTAGTATCACCATCTAACTTAGTTAGAATTACACCATCAATACCTATTTTATCGTTAAAGTTTTCTGCCACGTTTACAGCATCTTGTCCTGTCATAGCATCAACTACCAACAATATTTCTTGAGGATTTATGTTTTCTTTTATTTCTATTAGTTCACCCATCATATCTTCATCTATATGAAGTCTACCAGCTGTATCGATTATAACTACATTATTGCCATTCTTACCTGCTGATTCGATAGCTGCTTTAGCTATATCGACTGGTTTGTTCTTATCACCCATTGTGAATACTGGTACATCAATCTGCCCACCTACAACCTGTAACTGTTTAATAGCTGCTGGTCTATATACATCACAAGCTACTAATAGAGGCTTTTTACCACTTTTCTTAAGGTTACCTGCAAGTTTTGCAGTAGTGGTTGTCTTACCTGCCCCTTGCAAACCAACCATCATGTATACTGTTGGAGATTCCTTTGAAAAAGTTAAATCAGATTTTTCTTCACCCATCAACTTAACTAATTCCTCATTAACAATCTTAATAACCTGTTGACCTGGTGTCAGACTTTCCATTACCTCATGTCCAATAGCTCTTTCTCTTATATCTTTAACAAATTTTTTAACTACTTTGAAATTAACATCTGCTTCAAGTAATGCTAGTTTAACTTCTCTTAACGCTAGTTTTACATCTTGCTCGCTAAGTTTTCCTTTTTTCTTAAGGGTAGAAAATATATTCTGAAACTTATCTGTCAAACTTTCAAATGCCATACACTAACCTCCCACTCATAAATTCTTCTATAAATCTTCTAATATTCTATTGCAAGTTTCCTGTATACTAACTATTCTATTAGCCACTATGTCTTGGCTTTGTTTATCTTCATTAAAACTATCTAAAATTTCACTTGCATAATTATAAATCTTTTCTACGTTCTGCTTATTTATTAGAAATTTATCTACCAATTGCAACTTGTTCTCATAATTTTCAAGCTGTTTCTCACATCTTTTCAATGTATCATGAACACCTTGTCTACTAATCTTCAACTGTTCAGATATTTCTCCTAGAGAAAAATCATTCAAATGATATAATTCATATATTTCTTTCTGGTGTTTTGTTAATAATTCACCGTAGAAATCGTATAGTAATGTTTTCTTAAAAATATTACTCAAAATTAAATCACCACCTGTAAAGGTTATTTACTTTACAGGTGGTATTATATGATATTTTAATATGTTTGTCAAGCTTTTTTACTTGATAGATTAAAATTTCTTGATTATATTTATGCCCAACAAATATATTTGACTCCTATTCTTCAAATAGAGCACTAACAAATTCTTCTGAATTGAACTGCTGCATATCATCTATTCCTTCACCAACACCAATATATTTAACTGGAATATTAAGTTCTGTTTGAATTGCAACTGCGATACCACCTTTTGCTGTACCATCAAGCTTAGTAAGAACAATACCTGTAATATCTGCTATATCTTTGAACTGCTTAGCCTGTTGTAATGCATTTTGACCTGTAGTACTATCAAGGACTAATAGAACTTCCTTATGTGCCTCAGGATATTCTCTATTAATAATTTTAAATATCTTTCTTAATTCTTCCATCAAATTCTTCTTATTGTGAAGCCTTCCTGCTGTATCACATATTAATAGATCTGCTTCTCTTGCTTTAGCAGCTTGAACAGCGTCGAATACAACTGCTCCAGGATCTGAATTCTCTTGTTGAGATATAAGTTCTACTCCTGCTCTGTTAGACCATTCAGCTAATTGATCTATAGCAGCTGCTCTAAAAGTATCAGCAGCAGCAAGAATTACTTTTTTCCCTTTTTGCTTATATTGATTAGCTAATTTACCAATAGTAGTAGTTTTACCTACTCCATTTACACCAATTACAAGAACTACTGATTTTTTCTCTGTAAATTCATAGAGGTCATCTTCATTTTTCATAAGTTCTTTTAATTCTTCCATCAATAACTCTCTAACACCAGCTGTGTCCTTAATTTTGTTCTCTTTCACCTTTTCTCTTAGGTCTTCAATAATAGTCATAGCAGTATTAACCCCTAAATCAGCAACTATTAGTGCTTCCTCAAGTTCTTCATAAAAATCTTCATCTATCTTCGTAAATGAACTTAGTACTTGATCTACTCCACCAAGTATATTATTTCTTGTTTTAGTAAGACCTTTTACTAATTTACCAAAAAATCCTCTTTTTTTCTTACCTTCTTCTTCTTGTTCTTGTGGAATCTCGTTTTCATCTTCCACCTCATCAATATTTTCAATAACTTCCTCTTTACTTGTTATGTCAGCATTTTCATTACTATTATTTTCTTGTACATTAATATTATTATCTTCTTTTATTACATCTTCTTCTATTTCTTGTTGTTCTTTGGTATCAACCAATTCTTGTTCATTCTCTGAAGTATTTTCTTTTTGTTCTTCTTTTGTTTTATTTTTCTTCCAGCTAAATAAGCCCATAGTTATATTTCCTCCTATCCATATGTCAAACTCTAGTTTCACATACGTATGTCTGTATTTATCCTGTTAATTCATTTTCAATTAATTTTACTGAAACTCTTGTGGATATACCTTTTTCCTGCATAGTAATACCATATAATGCATCTGCGGCTTCCATAGTTCCTCTTCTATGAGTGATAATAATAAATTGGGTATTACCTGATAGCTTTTGTAAGTACTTAGCAAATCTTTCCACATTAGCATCATCAAGTGCTGCCTCTATCTCATCAAGAACACAAAATGGAGAAGGTTTTAATCTTTGTATTGCAAACAGTAAAGCTATTGCAGTAAAAGCTCGCTCCCCACCAGATAACAGCATCATACTCTGCAATTTCTTTCCAGGTGGTTGTGCAACAATGTTAATTCCTGATTCCAATACATTTTCTTCGTCCACTAAATAGAGTAAACCTTTGCCTCCTCCAAATAACTCTTTGAAAACTAAGTCAAATTGGAGCTTGATTTCTTTAAACTTAATTTTGAATTGTTTAATCATTTCTTTATCAAGTTCATTAATAATTCCTATTAATTTTTCTTTAGCCCCTATCAAATCTTCTTTTTGTTCTGATAGAAAATCATATCTAGTAATAATTTCTTTATATTCTTCAATAGCATTAACGTTAACATCACCTAATGCTTTTATTGTTTCCTTTAATTCCTTAACCCTATTCTTAAGCTGAGAGATAGTACCTAAATCATCTTTATATTCAGCTACCATATTAAAAGTTAACTCATATTCATCCCACATATAATCAGTAATATTTTCTTTTTGCAGGTCATATTTCATTTTAACATTCTGAAGTCTCATGATTTCTTTTTCTAAGAGATTAGATTTTTCACTTAGACTTTCTCTCTCTTCAAATATAGCATTTTGGTTTAATGAAATCTCTTCTTTATTCTTATTCAATATTTCTAATTCAGCATGTTTAGCTCCAATACCATCAAGAACCTCTTTAACATCCTTTTGGTACTTGTTTATTAAACTGATCTTCAATCCTATATCACTTTTATTATTTTGCAGTTCTTCATTTAGCTTTTCTTTTTGCCTCTTAATATCTTGTAGCTCATTATCTAATCTCTCTATATTCTGATTGGAACTATTTAATTTTTGTTTAGTTGATGTCATTGTTATTTTCAGATTAGTAATTTCTTCAGTTAAAGTGTTTTTAGTTGCCTTCTTTTTTTGTATTACTTCAGTAAGGCTTAACACTTTATCTTCTGCATCTGTATTTTCACTTTCAGTTCCAAAAAGTTCTTCATTATATTTTTCTGTAGTAGCCATTAACTCAGTATTTTGATTATCTAATTCATTTAATTCGACTTTACTGTCATTTATCTCTTGTTGTTTCTGGTTTATATCCTTAATAATTTGATTCATATTAATTTGTAATGAATTCATTTTAATATTAAGATTATGTTCTTTTGATATTAATTCCTTGGACTTGTCAGATAGGTTATTTCTTTCTTCGACTATCTTGGTTCTTTTATTTGCAGCTATTTTGATTTCTTCTGTAATTTGTTGTATCTTGTTCTTATATTCATTTAATTCCCTTTTCCTAGAAAGAAAATTATTTGCCTTATTCTTATAGCTACCTCCAGTTAAAGAACCCCCTGGATTTAATACTTCACCAGATAGAGTAACTATCTTTAACTTATAATTGTATTTTCTTGCCAGTGTTACAGCATTATCAATATTATCAACTATAACAACTCTGCCAAGGAGATATTTAATAATATTATCATACATATTGTCATATCTGACTAAATCATTTCCATATCCAATAAAACCCTTTTCATTATTGATTGGATTATAGTTTTTACTTATTTTAATACTGGTTAACGGTAAAAAAGTGGCCCTACCAAATTTGTTGGTCTTCAGGTAGTTAATCATCTTTTTTGCAGTTTCTTCTTCCTTAGTAATAATATTCTGCACACCGCCACCAAGAGCTGTCTCTATGGCAATTTCATATTTCTTATCTACTTTTATTATATCCGCAACAACGCCTAATACTGAATCAATATTATTTTTTGTCTTTAATTCCATTACTTTTCTTATGCTATAATTATAACCTTCATAATGTTCAGTTATGTCATTTAAAGCATTATATTTAGATTTATATTGATTTATTTGTTGATTATAGATATTTAATTTTTCTTCAATATTATGTTTTGACTCATTAATTTCTTTTATCTTATCAGTAGTGCTAATAGTCTCGCTCTTTGTTTGTTGTAAATCTTCTTCAACAAAAGTTATTTTTTCTTCTAATTGGTCCTTTTTATTGTTCAGTATAATGGATTCATTCTTTACTTTGCTAATTTTATCAATTAAGAAATTTCTTCTATTCTCAATATTTTCAAGCATAGTGCTATATCTTTGTATCTTACTCTTTACTATTGTTATTTCATTGAGTCTTTCAATTATGTTGGTTTTAATTTCTTCAATAGTTGTTTCACCAGTACTTATTTCTTCAGAAACTGATGTTAGACGTTCTTCTTTTTCCTTTAGTTGTGATGTTAATAGTTCTATACTTGATTTTAGATTAACAATTTCTTCTTCTATGACTTTAACACCCGTAAGGTTAAGGTCATGTTTAGAATTTATCTCATTAATATTTTGCTCTATTCTTTCATTAGTTACCTTAATAGAACTAATTCGTTCATTATTGATTTTAATATTATTTTCTATTCTTTCCTTTTCAAGATTATTTGTGGATATTTCGTCTTTTTTATTATCTATCTTAATACCTATATCCTGCAAATCATTATTCAATTCATTATATTTTAATTTGATTTCTTCGTACTTATTATTCACTGAGACAATTTCTTCATTGGTATTTTTTTCTTTTTTGCTGATATCTTCTACATTCTTATCAAGTTTTTCATATTCTAAGATAAAAATGTTTACCTCATATTTTTTCAATTCTTCTTTTAGTGACAGATATTTTTTAGCTACTTCTGCTTGTCCTTCTAGATTACCTTTTTGTCCTTCTAATTCCTTAATTATGTCATTTATCCTAAGAAGATTCTGTTTTTCCTGCTCTAATTTCTTATAAGCTTCTGATTTTCTTCTTTTGAACTTGACAATACCAGCCGCTTCATCAAATAGATCTCTTCTATCTTCTGGTTTAGTACTTAATATTTTATCTATTTGACCTTGTCCTATTATTGAATAACCTTCTTTACCTACTCCTGTATCCAAGAATAATTCATGAATATCCTTTAGTCTGCAAGGAGTTTTATTTATGTAGAACTCACTTTCTCCCGAACGATAAACACGCCTTGAAATAGTCACCTCAAGATAATCAATAGCCATTCTTTTATCATGGTTATCAATGGTTATATCCACTTGAGAATAACCAACAGGACGTCTGTTTTCAGTACCAGCAAAAATGACATCTTCCATCTTAGAACCTCTAAGCTGTTTAGCACTCTGAGCCCCTAGTACCCATCGTACTGCATCTGCAATATTGCTTTTGCCACTACCATTAGGTCCAACAATCCCAGTTATTCCTTCATTAAATTCAAAATTAATCTTATTAGCAAAGGATTTGAATCCTTGTAATTCAATATTTTTTAAGTACATACTATCTCCTTACCTTGTACAAAATCATTAATGCTTTTCGTACCAAAGATTTATTCAATAAGATAAATTTCTCTAATCTATTATGTTAAAACTATACTGTAAAAATGATTGGCAATGAACAATGGACAATTATTAATTCAAATTTATTATTTTTGATAGTTGTCAATTGTACACTGTCAATTGAATATAACTAGATATTCTTAATTGCATCATATGCTCCATCTTGTTCAGCAGATTTTTTACTTCTACCTCTTCCATAACCTATTACTTTCCCTTCATGTCTTACCTCTACTATAAATAATTTGTTGTGATCAGGTCCTTTTTCCTTAACAATTATGTACTCTATTGGTTCTTCACTTGTCTTTTGTATGATCTCTTGTAAGTGTGTTTTACTATCAATAAATAATTTTCTTTTTTCTACATCTTTTAATAATGTATTCAAAATAAATTGTCTTGAAGCATCTAAACCACCATCTAGATAAATAGATCCAATCAAAGCCTCTACAGCATCTGATAGTACTGAAGCTCTAAATCTACCACCTGAATTTTCTTCACCTTTACCAAGTCTAATGAATTCCCCTAATTTTATTTCGTTAGAAAAATTTGCTAATGTTGGTTCACATACAATACTTGCCCGAAATTTAGTCAGCTCTCCTTCAAGCATTTCTGTATAATTCCTAAATAAAAAATCACTAGTTACGATTTCAAGAACTGCATCACCTAAAAATTCTAGTCTTTCATTATTTTCAAACTTAGACATCTTATGTTCATTAGCATATGAACTATGTGTTAATGCTTGAGATAATAACTTTACATTTTTAAACTTGTAGTTAATAATCTTTTGGAATTCGTTTAAATTTTTGTATTTATTTCTCAATATGTTCTCCTCCTTCGTTAAGGTTTACTAATAAAAGCGAAAAACCTTATTATTCTAAAAAGCAAAGCCCTTAAATGTAAGGGCTTCCATTAGTCGTTATTAATCCTTGAGTTTATAGCTTCAATTGCATCATTAACTGTTACAATATTTTCTGCCTGATCATTATCAATCTCAATATCAAATTCTTCTTCAAGAGCCATAATTATTTGAACTAAGTCTAAAGAATCAACGTTCAAATCATCTACAAATTTAGTGTCTTTTGTGATTTGCGACTCATCCACGTTTGTAAATTCAGATATAATTGAAACTAATTTTTCAAATTCCATTTTTAATGCCCCCTTTTCTCTTATACTCATTACTTAAATTTTTATGTTTTCCTTTATTTTTTCATTAATTTTTTGGTCTGAAAATTTCTTGCATTGCAGTATGGTATTTTTAATAGCTTTTGAGTCTGAACTACCATGTGTTTTAACAACCAAGCCTTCTAATCCAAGCAATGGAGCGCCTCCATACTCAGAATAATCAAAGCTCTTCTTAAAATTCTTCAATGCTGGCTTTAATAAAAATGTCCCTATCTTAGATCTAACATTCTGTAATAAATACTTCTTGAGCATACTAAGCATAGTTAAAGCAAAACCTTCAGTATACTTTAGAATAATATTACCGACAAATGCATCACAAACAAGTATATCTGCTTTACCATCTGGTATATCTCTAGCCTCGATATTACCGATAAAATTAATATCCTCGTTTTTCAGTAATGAATAAGCCTCTTTTACTAAGCTATTGCCTTTGGATTCCTCTTCACCAATGTTAATTAGTGCAACCCTAGGATTCTTAACACCTAATACATTTTCAAAATAGATAGAACCCATTTTAGCATATTGAACTAAATAACTTGCTTTCGAATCTACATTAGCACCACAATCTATTAATAATGATACACCTTTTTTATGAGGGATAAGTGGGGCAAGAGCTGGTCTTTCAATACCTTTGATTCTTCCTACGATAAAAGTTCCTCCAGCTAGTATTGCACCAGTACTACCAGCAGAAACAAAAGCATTAGCTTTTTTTTCTTTTACCAGATTGAGACCTTTTACTAATGAAGATTCTTTTTTCCTTCTTATAGCCATTACTGGAGACTCGCAAGTATCAATAGTTTCTTTCGCATCCACTACCTCTAGTTGTTCTTTATTATATGTGTACTTAGTAAGTTGTTCATTTATGATAATATTATTACCAACTAAATAAATCTTTATGTTATTATCATCATTAATTGATTCTATACAGCCTTTAATTATTTCATTTGGGGCATTATCGCCACCCATTGCATCTACTACAACAGTTATCATTTCTTGCATCATTACACCCTCTAATCTACATTCTAAAAATACTATACTAAATTTTTACCATATTTTCAATATATATTTTAAAATTTCTAGAATAGCTTATAGTATTTGAGGCAACTATATATATAATTTTTGTAATATTCACGCATTCTAATTTAACTAAAGATTAAATAATTAAAGGCAGCATACGCTGCCTTCTAATTATTCAGTTTCAATAACTACTTTATTCTTGTATGTTCCACATGACTTACAAACTCTATGAGGCATAATTAATTCCCCACACTTACTACATTTCACTAAATTAGGAGCAGTTAATTTCCAGTTAGCTCTACGTTTGTCTCTTCTAGCTTGTGATGTTTTTCTTTTTGGTACTGCCATATTGACACCTCCTTAAAACTCTTTAAATAAATCTTTAAATACTGCTAATCTAGGGTCAATATCACTGTTATCACAGCTACAAGTAACCTTATTAAGATTAGCTCCACATTGATTACAAATTCCTTTACACGTATCACTACATAATACTTTCATAGGTAAATCAATGATTAATTCATTTAAAGCTAATTTCTCTAAATCAAGATTATATCCATCAATATACTGAATTTTTTCTTCATTAACATCATCAAAATTAATGTCTTTAGAAAAATTAGTTTCGATTTTATAATCTACTTCTTCCATGCATCTATCACAAGGAATCTTAAGTGTTCCTTTAACCAAACCCTTTAAATTGACTTTTCTATGACCAAGATTCGTTAACTCCAGATCAATATGAATAATGTCAACTATTCGGTAAGTAATTCCACCAAAATTAAATTGTTTGATGCTTACATCAGTAGATATTTTTTTATTCATCCCATCATTGGATAATAAATCAGTTAAATTAAACTCCATATTAACACCCCAATCACAAATTATTTTGAAAGGGAAACGTATAAAATAACCACATGTAATTATACATATCAAATATACTTTTGTCAACATTTTTAACAAATTTATGGTAGAATATTCATTAATCTAATTTTTAATTAAATAAGTCTTGCTGTTTCTCTAGCTATTGTCATTTCTTCATCTGTAGGAATGACAACTGTCTTAACTTTTGCATCTTTTGTTGAAATATCTTTTTCTACGCCTCTACATTTATTAGCTTCTTTATCAACTTCAACACCTAAGAATGTAAGGTATGAACAGATATCTTCTCTTACCTCTGCATTATTTTCTCCAAGTCCAGCTGTAAATGCTATAGCATCAATTCCATTCATTGCAGCAGCATAAGCGCCAATATACTTTGCGACTCTATATGAAAATACATCCATTGTAAGTCTAGCTCTTTCATTACCTTCTTCTATAGCATTTTCTAAATCTCTAAAATCACTTGATATTTCAGAGATACCAAGAACACCTGATTTTTTGTTTAAAATAGTATTAATTTCGTTAATTGATAATCCTTCTTTATCGGCTAAAAATTGTACGATAGCTGGGTCCATATCTCCTGATCTTGTTCCCATTACTAATCCTTCTAATGGTGTAAGTCCCATACTAGTGTCAATTGATTTTCCACCATCAACAGCACAAACACTAGCACCATTACCTAAGTGGCAAACGACTATTTTCATATCTTTAATATCTCTGCCTAAGAATTCAGCAGTTCTATTAGATACATATTTATGAGATGTACCGTGGAATCCATATCTTCTTAGTTTATATTTTCTATAATATTCATATGGTAACGCATATAAATATGTTTTTGCAGGCATTGTTTGATGGAAAGCTGTATCAAATACCCCCACCATTGGAACATTAGGCATAATTTGTTTACATGCATCTATACCAATTAAATTAGCTGGATTATGTAAAGGAGCTAAATCAGAGCATTTCTTAACTGCTTCTATTACATTATCATTAATTACTGTTGAACTTGCAAATTCTTCTCCACCATGTACAATCCTATGTCCAACTGCGTTTATTTCATCCATGCTTTCAATTACACCATGATCTTTAGATACTAAAGCATCAATAACATATTTAACCGCATCTTTATGGCTTGGCATATCCCCTTCAATTATTATAGTATCACAACCAATTTTAGTATGCTTAATTCTTGAACCGTCAATTCCAATTCTTTCACAGATACCTTTTGCTAATACTTCTTCATTTTCCATACTTATTAATTGGTACTTAAGTGATGAGCTACCACAGTTTAATACTAATATATTCACCTTAACAATCTCCTTTTAATTGTAATTTTTTTATTTTTGTTATTATAATGATGCTTGTACCGCTGTAATAGCAACTACTCCTACAATATCATCCGCAGTACATCCTCTAGATAAATCATTAACAGGCTTTGCGATACCTTGTGTAATTGGTCCGTAAGCTTCTGCCTTAGCTAGTCTTTGAGTGAGTTTATATCCAATGTTTCCTGAATCAAGATCAGGGAACACAAGTACATTAACTTTTCCAGCAACTTCACTACCTGGTGCTTTAGAAGCTCCAACACTTGGTACGATGGCAGCGTCTAATTGGAATTCTCCATCTAACTTGACATTTGGGTTTTGTTCTTTTGCAATCTTAACTGCTTCTACTACTTTATCAACGTCAGCATGTTTTGCACTACCCATTGTTGAGTGTGATAACATACCTACTACAGGTTCTACTTGTACTAAATCTTCAAATGATTTAGCTGAGCTAAGTGCTATAGATGCTAATTCTTCTGAATTAGGATTTTGATTTAACCCAGAATCAGCAAATAAGAAAGTTCCATTTGCACCATATTCACAATTAGGTACTACCATAACAAAGAATGCAGAAACCAATTTTGTTCCTGGAGCTGTTTTTAATATTTGCAATGATGGTCTTAGAACATTTGCTGTTGCATTAACTGCTCCAGCAACCATACCATCAGCCATTCCTTCTTTAACCATCATGACACCTAGGTATAATGGATCATTTTTCAATAATTCTTCTGCTTTTTCTTCAGTCATTCCTTTATTTTTACGAAGTTCTACTAAATCGCCAACGTATTTATCCATTTTTTCGAATGAATTAGGATCAACAAAGATAGCTTTTGATATATCCAATCCTTCTGCTACTTTTTCTATTTCTTCTTTATTACCAATAAGAATTACATTTGCTATTTCTTCATCAAGAATCTTTGCTGTAGCCTCTACTGTTCTTCTTTCCAATGATTCAGGTAATACAATTGTTTGATTTAAACTTTTTGCTCTGTTTTTAATGTTGTTTATAAAACTCAATTTAATAAACTCCTTTCAGTTCTCTAACTAAAAAATTATCTACTTTACTCTATTATAATATTATTGTTCATTGTATACAATATGTTTTTTGTGTTTTTTTAAGTTTTTTTGTTTTTTTTCTTAAAAACTTATCAAAGTGAACTAAAGGAGATAAACTAATTTGTATTATATCCTTCCACAAACACCCCATAAATATTAGAATAAATTTATTTTTTCTATTAGGCTTGATTTAACACATATTTTACTTTAATATTAAAATGAGTACTTAATAATACTATCCTATATAGTACTCTTATTATAAAATTTAAGCAGGTGATATTACACATGAATACAGTAGGTATTATCGCAGAATATAACCCATTTCATAATGGTCATCTTTATCAATTAGAAGAGGCAAAGAAAATAACGAATTCCCAATACTCAGTTATCATAATGAGCGGCAACTTTGTTCAAAGAGGAGAACCGTCCATAGTAAATAAATGGACAAGAACTAGAATGGCTCTTCTAAATGGAGCTGATCTTGTAATTGAATTACCAGTTCATTTTTCTACATCCAGTGCTGAATTTTTTTCTTTTGCTTCAGTAAAATTATTAAATGATCTTGGTATCATTGATAACCTATGTTTTGGAAGTGAACTTGGAAATACTTATGAATTAGAAAAAATAGCATCAATACTATGCAAGGAACCAATATACTTCAAAGAGAAATTAAGCAATTATCTGAAAGAAGGATTTAGTTTTGCAACAGCACGTTCTCATGCCTTAACTGATTATCTGACTGGCCATAATATATTAGATTTGCCAAAAGATGAATTAACCCAAATAATCAAATCACCAAATAATATATTGGGTATTGAATATATGAAATCATTATTAAAATTAAACAGTAAAATTAAACCTTATGCCATAAAAAGAGTTGGTGCTTCATATCATGGAGATAAAACAAGTGATAATTTATCTTCTGCTTCTGCTATCAGAAGAATATTGAAAAAATCACCTAACGAATTAAATACACTTACTAAATATATGCCTTCATCAGCTTATGACCTACTAGAAACATCAATAGAAAATCAAGAAGGTCCTATATTTTTTGATGATTATTCCTCATTAATTAATTATAAACTAAAAGTTTCAACAAAAGCTCAGATGGAAAATTGTATTGATGTAAGCGAAGGAATCGAAAATAGATTCAAGAAAGCGGTTATTAATTATAGTACAATAAGTGATATTATTGGTTATACACGTACTAGGAGATACCCAATATCTAGAATACAAAGAACACTACTTCACATTTTATTATCTCTCCACAAAGAAGATTTCTGGAAATTTGTTGAAAATGGTTTTACCCAATATGTAAAAATACTTGGTTTCAGAAAAGACAGCAGTGATTTGTTGAAATCATTAAAGAGCAATTGTAATCTGCCTATCATTTCTAATGTAAAAGATAGTATTAGTGTCCTTAATGATACTAGTCTTAAGATGCTAAAAGATGAAATCAAGTGCAGTGATATATATAATATCATAATCGGTGATAAATATGGTAAGTCATGCAAAAATGATTATTCTCATCCAATAATAATAATGTGAGATATAATTTTACGTGAATTTTTTATTCTAAAAAATATATATTGTAAATATACTTGTATTAATAATGTACTATAAAGGGTAATATATGAAAACCAAAAAAATATCAAAAAGTTTTATAATGAATATAATACTTATTATACTACTATTGACCATTCTAGTACTTCCAAAAACTTCAATGGAAGCTGCTAAAAACGGTTTATTATTATGGTTTAATGTTATAATCCCAACTTTGTTTCCCTTCATTCTTTTATCTAATTTGATAATAAATACTAATATAATAAATTATATAAATTATATATTTACTGGAATAATGACTAGATTGTTTAATCTACCTGGAGTGGCAGGCTATGCTTTAATTACAGGATTATTATCTGGTTATCCAGTAGGAGCTAAGATAACTGCTGATCTATTGAATAAAAAGGCTATAAATACAACTCAAGCACAGTATATGTTAACTTTTTGCAATAATGCAAGCCCCATGTTTATCATTGGATTCATAGCCACAGGTTTGTTGGATAATTCCCGTATTGGAATCTTCATGTTAATAACTATATATGCAGCAAACCTAATAACTGCTTTTATTTATAGAGCAATTTATGAAAAAAATTTACCTACCATAAAGAAATCCACCTTTAAATCAAAAGTAAATAAATCAATGAACTTTTCTCTTTTTGATGATTGTATAATGAATGCAATAACCCTTATAGTAAAAATAGGTGGTTATATAATATTCTTTTCAATAATACTAAATTGTTTCTACCTTATTCCTACAAGAGACAGCATAGTCAAAAACTTTTTGTTCAGTTTGATAGAACTTTCTAATGGTGCTAAAATATTGGTAAATTGTAATTCTTCAATACAAGTTACCTTTGTTTTATTATGTACATTAGTATCCTTCGGTTCTTTTTCCGTTCATGCTCAAACAGCAAGCGTACTTTCTGATACAAAATTAAATATAGGTAAATATATTTTATCCAAAATAATAAATGCTGTAATAACATTTATTACAGCACTTTTGATAACTCCATTAATAATCTAACCTATACTATGTACTTTTTTTCTTTACTTTTCGATTTTGAAGATCTTGTCTATTTTCATTTAATGTTTCTAGCTGAATCTTCATGAACTCTTCCAGCTGTTCGTATACTTTGTGTGTTTCAAATAATGTTTCCTTCGTAGTTTCTTCAATCTTACTTATTATTTCATCTGCATATTCATACGCACCTAATTTCAATTCTCTTGAAGTATTTTTTGCTTCTGTAAGGATGATCTCTGCTTCAGAATAAGCCTGTTGCATTATCTCATGCTCATTAATCAATTCAAGCATCTTATTCTCAGTCTCTTTTTCCACATTTTCAGCATTCTTCTTAGCATCCATTATTATCTTATCTTTTTCATTTATGACTCTCTGACATCGTTTAATTTCCTCTGGTAACTTTAATCTCATATCCGTCATCAATTCATATATGATTTCTGGATTTACCATTATTTTATTAGAAAAAGGCACTTTACTACAACTTTCAAAATAATCTTCCATCTCATTTATTAAATCCATTATGCTGCTCACTTTATCATACCCCCTCTTATATAAATTAGGACTTATTGTCTTTGAATTTTTTATTTATATATTCAGCTGTTTCCAGCGGAACCATTTTACTTATATCGCCACCATACATAGCAACTTCTTTTACTATGCTGGCACTCAAAAATGAATATTCTACTCTGGTAATCAGGCATATTGTTTCTATATTATTATCTAGACTATAATTTGTCTGAGCAATTTGCAACTCGTATTCAAAGTCTGACACAGCTCTAAAACCTCTCACAATAATTGTTGCGTCCTTTTCCTTTAAAAAATCTACTAAAAGTCCAGAAAAACTATCAACTTCTACATTTTCCATATCTTTTGTCAATCTTTTCAATAACTCTACTCTTTCATCCGTTGAAAATAAAGGTTGTTTAGAATTATTTTTTAAAACTCCAACTATAAGTTTATCAACTAGTTTAGCACTTCTTTTTATTATATCTAGATGTCCATTGGTTGCAGGGTCGAAACTTCCTGGATAAACTGCAATTCTCACTATTAGACCACTCCTTAAAATAATTTCTAATTTACTTTATGACTATGCTTAATAAATGTAAATTTATTAGTTCTAAAAAGTTTTTCCTTTGATATTTCATACTCTGTATCATCAATAAAATCAAATGTAGTACCTATAGAACTTTCACATATTATCATACCATCTTTGTCAAGTAAATCATTTTGCTCTATTAGTGAAATCACTTTACTTTCCCAACCTTTATCATAGGGTGGATCCATAAAAATTATATCAAATTTTTCTTTATTAGTGCAAAATTTATTAAGGGCATGTATTACATCAATTTTATAAATCCCAGCCATATCACTTAATTTCGTCTTTTCCAAATTATCTTTGATACATTTCAACGAATCTATACTCTTTTCAACAAAAGCCGCACTGCTAGCTCCTCTACTTAGAGCTTCTATACCAATAGCTCCACTCCCACTAAATAAATCTAGAAATCTACTATCATATACATCAACATTAATTATATTGAATAAGGTTTCTTTTGTTCTATCAGTAGTTGGTCTAACATCTAAACCTTTTGGAGTCATTAAATTAATTCTTCTTGCTCTTCCTGCTATTACTCTCATATGTAATCCTTCCTGATGAAGCTGTGCCTCGTTCCCCTAAAAGGGATTATCTTTTAAAATAAAAAAAGTTACACATTATTATTTTAACCTATTAACAATAATTGTCAATAAGTATTATGTCTTAATCAAAATTTTTATCAAAATATGTTAAAATAAAAAGATGAGCACTAGCCCATCTTTCATATATTGTAGATAATATTAAATATCTGCTATTATTGACCCATTAAATTTTGTTCAGCTTTTTCAATCATTTTTTTAACCATGTATCCACCAACTGAACCGTTTTGGTAAGATGTTAAGTCACCATTATATCCTTGTTTTAAAGGTACTCCTATTTCGTTTGCTACTTCATATTTAAATTTTGATAAAGCTTCTCTTGCTTCTGGAACTACGTTTTTAGCCATTACTAGACCCTCCAATTCTTACAATGCTATTTTTTTGTAACACCTCTTCGAAGAGTTGTTTAATTAGGTTACGATATTATTATGTGTATATTTAATAATAATACACTAGCAAATATTGTTTTTAAATCTAATCTTTTCTAGTAATTCAATTTAAATCTATAATATTACATTATTGTAATAATTTTCCATTATAAAGATATCTGTTCTATTCTTTTTGTAAAATATCTCTTCATTTTATGATTCAAATATTTATTTACTTCTGATTCCAAATACTTATCATTGGATAATATCTGTTTCGCTAATCCATTGGCTTCTTTTAATATATCTATATCCCTGAATATATCTCCAATGATGAACTCTGGCAGACCATGTTGTTTTAACCCAAACACATCTCCTGGACCTCTTAACTTAAGATCATATTCTGATATGACAAAACCATCTGTATACTTGCACATTATATCCATTCTTTTCTTAGTAATTGTATTTTTAGAATCAGTAATCAATATACAGTAGGATTTATATTCTCCTCTACCTACTCTTCCCCTTAATTGATGTAATCCAGCCAAGCCAAATCTTTCAGCATTTTCAATAATCATCAAAGTAGCATTCGGTACATTTACTCCTACCTCTATTACAGTAGTTGAAACCAAGATATCAATTTCATCATTACTAAATCTTTCCATAATATCATTTTTTTCTTTGGCTTTCATTTTACCATGCATATACTCTACTTTTATTTTATTATCGATTCTTTCTTTTATTTTCTCAGTATATGAAACAACTGATTCAAGTTCTAGTGTTTCGGAATCTTCAACCATAGGACAAATAATATATACTTGTCTACCATTATTAATTTCTCCCTCAATAAAAGAATATATACGTTCTCTATAAGAAGTATTTACTGCATAAGTTTCTATTTTTTGCCTACCGGGTGGCATTTCATCTATGATTGAAACGTCCATATCTGAGTATACTATAAGTGCAAGTGTTCGTGGAATCGGTGTTGCACTCATAACAAGTATATGAGGATATTTTCCTTTATCTGACAAATTTTCTCTTTGCTTAACACCAAATCTATGTTGTTCATCAGTGATGGCTAATGCCAGATTATTGAATTCAACTTTTTCTTGTATCAGAGCATGTGTACCAATCAATATACTTATTTCGCCATTTTTTAATTTTTTATAAATTTCATCTTTTTGTCTTTTAGTCATTGAACCCACTAAAAGCTCAACTTTTAAACCCATAGGATTAAGGAGCTGGGTTATTGAATTATAATGCTGTTTAGCTAATACCTCAGTAGGTGCCATCATACATGCTTGATAATTATTATCTGCTACGTATAAAAGTGCTAGAGCTGCTATTATTGTCTTACCTGAACCAACATCACCTTGCACTAATCTATTCATAGCTTTATTGGATTTTAGTTCATCCTTTATTTCTTTCCAGACCTTTTGCTGAGCACCTGTTAAATTATAAGGCAATGATTCAATCAGTTTTTTTTCGTTAGGTATATCGTTGATATTAAATTCATTAATTACATCATTAGTATGCTCTTTTATGAGATTTATCCCTAAAGCAAATAATAGGAATTCATCAAAAATAAGTCTTTTTTTTGCAGTCTCTAATGATTCGTAGTCCTCTGGGTCATGAATTTGCCTTATAGAATAATTATATTCTGCCAAGTTATATTTCTCTCTAATTTCATTTGGTAGAAATTCCTTTAATTGATTTCTAGTATACTCAATGGCTTGCTTAATAATACCAGTCATAAAATTCATTGATATGTCTTTTATAAGAGGGTAAATGGGTTTTAGATGATTAATACTCTCACTGTACTTACTAATCTCTATTATCTGTGGAGAGCTCATCTGAACTATATTATATTTGTATTGTATCTTACCCTTGAAAATATATTTAGCCCCTATTTTTAATTTATTTTTAAGATAAGGCTGAGAAAACCAAATTGCAAATATTTCTCCCGTATTATCCCTGATCTTAGTTTTAGTCAATACCATATTTCTTTTTCTGATATTTTGTGTAGGAAAACATATGGTTCCCTCTATAACATTAATCTCGTCCATTTTAATTTCTGATATTTTTGTTATTGGCATGTTTTTTTCATAATCTCTTGGATAATAGTTCAATAGATTTTCTATAGTTCTTATACCCATTTTATCTAATAATTTACTTTTTTTGTCTCCTATACCTTTCAAAACAACAACAGGTAAGTTAGTATTCATAAAAAAGTCACCCTTTAACTCTTTTTTATCTTATTGGAAAGTTCCTTCATAAGAGGCATAACCTCTTTTCTTAAATAAGTTTTATAATTAAATAAAGAGACTGTTCCACAATACATTTTACTTCAATAACCTGTAAGATAGATTGCTATCTTATGGAAATCGATTGCTGTAAAAAAATTATTGTGAGACAGCCATCTGCAATTAATCAACTATAGTCTTCAATTGTTCCTAACTATTCAACTGATAAAATATAGTAATATAAAGGTTGACCACCGTAATGCACTTCAACATCACAGTCTTCAAATTTTTCCTCTATATATTTACCAAAATTATCTGCTACGTTTTCATCAACTTCTTCACCGTAATAAATAATAACTAATTCGCTATTGTCATCAACCAACTGCTCCACCAATTCTTTTGCAGCAGTATCTAATTCTTTTTCTACAGTGAGGATTTTATCATTACCTATTCCAAGTATATCTCCTTCTTTGATCTCTTTCTCATCAATGCTGGTATCTCTTACAGCAAAAGTAAGTTGACCAGTTGAAACATCCGTCATTGAATCTTCCATATTAGTTATATTATCATCAACACTATTTTCATGTTCATAGCTAATCATAGCTGATATACCTTGAGGAATTGATTTCGAAGGGATAACTATTACATTTTTATCTTCACATAATTCGCTTGCTTGTTTAGCAGCTAATATAATATTTTTATTATTTGGAAGAACAAATACATTATCAGCATTTACTTGTTTTATTGCATTCAATACATCCTCTGTACTTGGATTCATTGTTTGTCCACCTTGGATTATATAATCTACACCAAGGCTCTTAAAAATATCTTTTAAGCCATCACCAATTGAAACAGCGACAAAACCAACTTCTTTTCTTGGCTCTTCTGATACATCTTTGTTATTATGGGCACTAACATCATTCTGTTCTGCAATCACCTTTGATGTATGCTGTTGTCTCATATTATCAATCTTCATGTTTACTAATTCTCCAAGCTCTAAAGCTTTCTGAATTGCAAGTCCTGGATCATTAGTATGTACATGGACTTTAATAATATCATCATAACCTGCTACAACAATTGAATCACCAATAGTCTCTAAGTAATTTCTAAAAACTAGACTATCTTCTTCAGTAGTATCTGGGTTATTAACGTTTATAATAAATTCTGTGCAATAACCGAATTTTATATCTTCTGTTGGGATTTTTGCTAGATTTGAATTATCTACTTCATCATCTGCATCAATATCAGTAACTACATCAAAATCTAATTCTACTCCAGCTTGAAGTGACATGAATGCACCTTCAAAAATATATAATAATCCTTGACCACCTGCATCAACAACACCTGCTTGTTTTAATACATCTAACATTTCTGGAGTCTTTTCAAGAACTTCTTTTGCATAATTGATACTCTCGCTAATAACAAATTCAATATCATTTGAATCAATTGCCAGCATAGCGGCTCTTTCTGCAGTCTCTCTTGCTACTGTCAAGATAGTACCCTCTTTAGGTTTCATAACAGCCCTATATGCCGTTTCAACGCCTTTTTGGAAAGACTTAGCAAGTATTAAGGTATCTATCTTATCATGTTCTGCAATCACCTTAGCAAAACCTCTGAGCAATTGTGATAAGATAACCCCTGAGTTTCCTCTAGCTCCTCTTAATGAACCAGATGAAATTGCCCCCGCTACCTCTTTCATATTATTATAATTAGAATTACTTACTTCTTTAGCTGCTGATAATATTGTTAAAGACATGTTTGTACCTGTATCTCCATCTGGAACTGGAAAAACATTTAATTTATCTACATATGCTTTCTTAGATTCTAAATGCTTAGCTCCAGAAACAAACATTTTCTTTAAAGTACTTGAATCAATATATTCTATAGCCACAACTTTTCCTCCTTAATATAATACTTCCATAAGGCTTACTCAACTCTAACGCCTTCTACAAAGATATTAATCTTTCCAACATCCATTCCAGTAAATTTTTCAATTTTATATTTTACAGTACTAATTAAATTATCTGCAACTGCTCTTATATTAATTCCATATTCAATAATTACATGAAAATCTATTGTAATAACATTATTTTCTATATCTACTTTTATACCTTTTGTCAAACTCTCTCTCTTAAGCAATCTAACAAAACCGTTAGTTACATTTATTGAAGCCATACCAACTATCCCATAGCATTCGATAGCTGTTAATCCAGCAACTTTAGCTACTACTTCGTTATCAATGGTAATATCACCAATATTCGTTCCGAATCTTCCAGTCATAAAACAAACCTCCTTTTTATATTATATATTTTAATTTCCCTTATTAATCCTTAATAAAGTATTTTGATAGTTTAATAATAACCTAAAACATGCTTTCACATAATATAATTGTTAATTAATCTATTGATTAAATCACTAAGCATTATACCATTTTTTATACTATTATTACAATATTATTTTCTTTTCTTTAAATTATTATAATCTAATGCTTGCATTATGTCCACTTTTTTGTTAAAATTGTTTTGTTGTAAACATGTACGTATATAAGGAGGTGCAAGTATGGCTAAGTGTGATATTTGTGATAAAGGCGTTTCTTTTGGAATTCAAGTAAGCCATTCCCATAAAAGAGCTAATAAAATGTGGAAACCTAATATTAGAAGAGTTAGAGCAATTGTTAATGGTCAACCAAAAAGACTTAATGTTTGTTCTAAGTGTTTAAAATCTGGTGCGGTAGAACGTGCATAAAACAATCCCCAATAGGGGATTATTTTTTTTATTTTATTTTAACATTTTAACAACCAAATACCTATACATAAACTAGTAAGTGAAAGAATAACACCTACAGCTCCTTTAGGTAATATAGATATTAAAAGCATTCCTAAAGATATAGATACTAGAATTACTCCTATCAATTTAGTTCGGAAGCACATTTCTTTCACCATACATAACTTATTATTACATTATATGTTTAAAATATATATTTGATAACTAAAATACTGTATTAACTTATCAATTATCTCTGGGAAAAATAGTCAATGCAGTATAGTCAATGCAGTATTATATATTATTAGTCTCTCGAACGTATTACCATCAAAATACCATCAGTAAGACTAACCGTAGCCTTATCCTTGATAAATTCGTTGCTAATTCCTATTGAAATCCCTTGTCTCATAGTATAGCCATTAAGTTCATACTTTAATCCTTGGGTGGATATCCCTGTAACTGTACTGGTTAATGGAATCAATGATATGTATTTATAATCATTTCTCTGAAAACAAGTAGTCTTGTCAATAAGACTTATGATATTATTATTATTTATAATCCTGCATTTGATTCTTTTTTCAAGGGGTATCATCAGAATATGAATATTTGCTATAGTATGGTCAATTCTAGTGCCAATTCCACCAAATAAATCAATATGGGTACTCCCCATATCAATTGCTTCCATTATTGCTAGATGAGTATCGGTTTCATCCTTTTCCGCAATAAATCTATTCACTTTTATCCTAGAATCCTTAGTCAATTCATTAATAACTACAGGACTAATTGAATCAAAATCTCCAACTATCAGATTAGGTTGTATCCCTGCATCAGACAAGTACTGTGCTCCTTTATCTACACCTATTATATAATCATATTCGTTACAAGTGATAAAACTCTTCAGAAAAGCTAAATCTACAGTTCCCCCTGTAACAATTAGTGTTTTCATATCTAATTCTCACAAACCTCTCTAAAAGCTTTAATTGTACTACTTATATCTTCTGAATTATATATTGCTGAACCTGCAACAATCACATTAGCTCCAGCATTAACAACTTTTTTCACATTATCCAAGGATATTCCACCATCTACTTGAATATCACATTTTAACCCTCTACCACAAATAACATCTTTGATGGCACTTATTTTGTGTAGTGAGGATTCTATGAACTTTTGACCACCAAAACCTGGATTTACTGACATAACCAACACCATATCAAGCTCATCGATAATATATTCCAAAGCGTTGATAGAAGTAGCAGGATTTAGTGATACCGCTGCCTTAAGACCATAACTCTTAATTAAAGAAATAGTACTGTGAAGATGTTTACATGCTTCTGCATGTACTGTTATTATATCTGCTCCTGCTTCTTTAAAATCTCTTATATATCTGCTTGGTTCATCAATCATCAAATGAACATCAAATACTTTATCAGTATACTCTCTTATGCTCTTGATAATAGGTACACCAAATGAAATATTAGGAACAAATGACCCATCCATGACATCAATGTGTACATAATCACATCCTGCTTCATCAATTCTTTTAATATCTTGTCCTAAATTTGCAAAATCCGCTGCCAAAATTGAAGGTGCTATCTTAATCATTTTACCATCTCCTAATATCTTTTAATTCATCATATAGCATTTTATAACTTTCATATCTAAGTTTACTGATTTCACCATTCTCTAATGCATGTTTAACTGCACAATCAGGTTCACTTATATGATTACACCCATAGAATTTACAGTTATCTTCATACTTTTTAAACTCAATGAAATAATTCTTTAGATCATCTTTTTCAATCTCATCGATATATAAAGAACTGAAACCAGGTGTATCAACAACATAACTATCCTTATCAAAAGCTAAAAGGGTCGCATGTCTGGTAGTATGCTTACCTCTTTTGATTTTTTCACTGACTTCACCAGTTTCAAGCATCTCCACTGATTGAATCAGATTAAGTATAGATGATTTTCCTACACCTGAAGGTCCAGCAAACACTGTTGTTTTATCATACAATATTTCTCTCAGTGGTGATATTCCTATATCTTTTGTTGCACTAGTCAATAACACATCATATCCAGTATCTTTATAGATGCTTTTTATATCATCTAAGTCTTCATCAGATACAGTATCAACCTTATTAAAACATATGACTACACTTATATTTTCTCTTTCTGCCATTATTAAAAACTTATCAAGTAAATGAAAGTTGGGTTTTGGATTCTCCACTGCGAAAACAATAACAACTTGATCAATATTAGCGACTGTAGGTCTAATCAAACTATTTTTTCTAGGTAGAATCTCTAATATATTCCCCTTCATATCTTCATTTTCTAATATATCAATCTCCACATTATCGCCAATAAGAGGCTTTATTTTCTTATTTCTAAAAACACCTCTGGCCTTACATTCATATATACCCTTTTCAGGTACGTGTATATAGTAAAATCCTGCAATTCCTTTAATGATTTTACCTACCATTAATTAGCCTCCTCTTTAGTAAAAACAAAAGGGTTTTCATACTGGTACACATCATTAAGGTAAATCTTAATGATTGCATCTCCCTCACCAGAAACAATAATTGGCAATGGGAAATCTTCACTTTTAACCAATTTATTGAACACAACACTTTCCCTGTCTTTAATAACTAGAACTGCTTTTAACTGCCCTTCAGTCTGATCAGGGTCAAATATATTATTTATAGTTTCAGTATGGAAAAAACTAACTTTTTTGCCTAGACTTACAGCAATATCTATAACATAATTTTCCTTTACTTCTTCCCCTGGATCAACAGTCTGACTGATAACTTTACCTTTAGCCACTGTATCATGATTAATTTTAGTTACATTTCCTATTTCTAGATTAGCCTCGGTTAACTTATTTCTGGCTTGCTGTTCAGTTAAGTCCTTCAAATTAGGTACAAAAACTGTTTTTTCTTCTTTACCTTTACTTACAAAGATAGTGACAACTTCACCTTTTTTTAATTTGGTTCCCTTATCTGGATATTGCCTAATGACAATACCAAGAGGTATAGAATCATGATATTCTCTTTCTATCTTATAAGTAAGATTTCTTCCCTGTATAATACTTTGTGCTGTAGTAAATTTTACACTCAGAACATCAGGAACTTCAAAAGTCTCTATTCCTTTGCTTACAGTTAATTTTACAATCTGGTTTTTTTCAGCAACTGTATTTTCTTCTGGAATTTGTGAAATAATTTTATCCACATCATAAGTATCATCATATGTTCTTTCTGTAACATCAATTGTTAAATGCTTGTCTTCCAACAATTTTTTTGCATCAGACAGCAACATACCCTGTACATCAGGTATTAACACTTCTACTGGCTGCAATCTGGCTTTTATACTATTAAATACAAAATAAGAAACTATTGACACCAAAACAATAGCTGAAACCACTCCTAGAAAAACCACAACTTTCTCAAGATTGGATTTTTTCTCGGTAATAGAATTATTTTCTTTTTCTTTCCATATTTTTTTCATATCATTATCAGACATAAAGAGCGTAGGTGAATCATCAACTATCTTTATATCAACAAAATCTTCTTCAGGTGATATATTCGCTTTCTTTAGATCTTCCATCAACTCATCTGCACTGGAATATCTGAATTCAGTTTTCTTTAAAGTAGCCTTGATTATTATTGATTCCAGACATTTAGTAATATTAGGATTTTTCTCTCTTGGACTTGGTAAATCTTCATTTATATGAAGAAGAGCTACTGAAACTGGACTTTCAGCTTGATAAGGTAATGTTCCTGTAGCCATTTCATACATAGTGATACCTAATGAGTACAAGTCACTTTTTTCGTCACAAAAACCGCCTCTAGCTTGTTCTGGAGAAATATAGTGAACTGAACCACTTGCATTAGTAGGGGCTACAATAGTCTTATCTGTAGCTACTCTGGCAATACCAAAATCAGCTACTTTTGCAATACCATCTTTTGTAATGATGATATTTTGTGGCTTGATGTCCCTATGTATAATATGATTTTCATGTGCATGCTCTAACGCTGAAGCAATAGATGCAGCAATTTTGATAGTCTCAGCATCAGATAATGGAGCATTATTCTTAATATACTCCTTTAGGGTAATTCCTTCTAATAATTCCATTACTATATAATAAATATTTTTATCATTTCCTACGTCATATATATTAACAATATTGTGATGTGATAAACTAGCTGCTGATTGAGCCTCCACTTTGAATCTTCTAACGAATTCTTCATCCAAGCAAAATTCATCTCTCAAAACTTTTATGGCTACAAATCTCTCTAGTTTATTACATTTAGCTTTATATACAATAGACATACCGCCTGAACCAACTTTTTCAATTATTTTATATCTACCACTTAAAATTACTCCTGGCTGCAACATACCATGTCACCTCATTCCCCTTTTATTAATACAGCTGCTATATTATCAGTTCCTCCATTATGAAGAGCAAGTTCAATCAGTTCATCAAGCTTTTCATCAAGTTTTTTATCAGAACCAACCACTTGGAGAATTGTATCATCTTCTAACATATTGGTCA
The DNA here is from genome assembly GCF_036985595.1 of Vallitalea maricola. Classification (NCBI taxonomy): domain Bacteria; kingdom Bacillati; phylum Bacillota; class Clostridia; order Lachnospirales; family Vallitaleaceae; genus Vallitalea; species Vallitalea maricola. Next base: position 48,291 of record NZ_BTPU01000079.1, read on the forward strand.
AACCATCTGAACACATTAGGATAAATTCCTCACTAGTTATGTTCAAGGTAAATATATCACATTTTACAGTTTCATCTGCACCAACAGCTCTAGTAATAATATTTTTATTTGGATGATTTTTACTTTGACCTCTTGAAAGTTTACCACATTTAATCATTTCTTCAACTAACGAATGATCTTCTGTTATTTGATTAATAGCATTATTGATTAAATATAATCTACTATCTCCAACATTGGCAACAAATAATTTATTATCTTCAACTGAACATACAATAAATGTTGTGCCCATACCGAAAAAATTCTCATCTGCCAATGATTTATTATGAATTATTTCATTTATGTAATTTATACCATTAATAAAAGTATCTGAAATATGTGGGTATTCATTTGTTTTAACATAACTAACAAATTCTTCAACAGCACACATAGAAGCATACTCTCCTGCTTTATGTCCTCCCATCCCATCAGCAATTATATAAAGATTAGGAAGGTTTCCAATTTTTTCATTAGAAATGTAAAAACTATCTTGATTAATATTCCTTATTTTCCCTTTATGGGTTTTCCCTATAGCTTTCATATAACCTCCTATAAGTATTACCAGTTTATTAAAATAAATTTATACTTCCTTATTTTTGTCTTTGGTGTAACTTCTTCTAAGCTGTCCACATGCTGCATCAATGTCGCTTCCCAATTCTCGTCTAATAGTAGTAGGTATTTTATGTTTTTCCAATACATTTTTGAACGCTAGTATAGTGTCTTTGCTGCTATGTCTATAGCTTCTTTCTTCTACTTGATTAATTGGTATTAGATTGACATGACATAAAATTCCTTTTAACACTTTTGATAGTTCCTTAGCACATTCAATCCCATCATTAACACCTTTTACCAAACTATATTCAAATGTAATTCTTCTCTTTGTTTTCTTAACATAATCTTTACATGCCTCAATTAATAAATCATAGTCATATGCATTAGCAATAGGCATCATGGTTTTTCTAATTGAATTATTGGGAGCATGTAATGATATAGCCAAAGTGATCTTTAAATTTTCATCGGCTATCTCATTAATCTTTTCAATGATACCACAAGTAGATACAGTAATGTTTCTTTGACTAATATTCATTCCTTCTTCTGAGTTTATAATCTTAATAAACTTTATCAGAACATCATAATTATCTAAAGGCTCACCTGTCCCCATAATAACTATGTTAGATATTCTATTACCGCTTATTCTGTTTATTTCATATACTTGTCCGAGCATCTCAGAAACTGTCAAATTCCTTTTTAATCCCCCAATAGTTGATGCACAGAATTTACATCCCATCCTACATCCAACCTGAGAAGATATACATACTGAATTACCATGCTTATAAGACATGAAAACACTCTCAACTACATGATGGTCATTTAATTCAAACAGATACTTTCTAGTTCCATCTTTTGACTCTAATTTTTTAACTTCACGAAGCGTTACTATATCACAGTTAACAGCTAATTTATCTTGTAATGCCTTAGATATATTGGTCATCTGAGAAAAAGAGGATACTCTTTTTTCATGTAACCATCCATATATCTGCTTAGCCCTAAATTTCTTTTCACTTATTTTTTCCATAAATTCTATCAATTCATCCATGGACATTGATAAAATATCAACCTTATCATTCAAATTCTAATATTCCTTCCATTATGTTCTAATTACCAATTCTTCTTAGCTTAGCTATGAAGAAACCATCTGTGTCATAAAATCCAGGTAATAATTGAATATACCCCTTGTTATTATTATTGATTGTATTAGGTAAATTATCCTCAAAATCAACTAATTCAAAAGGGAAATTATCAGTGAACCACTTAACATTCTTTATGTTTTCTTCTGGATTAACAGTACATGTGCTATACATAAGTATACCACCTGTTTTTACATATTTGCAAACAACTTTTAATATATTCCTTTGAATGTCAATCAAATCATCTATATCTTTTCTTTCTACAT
>NZ_BTPU01000080.1:0-13710 GCF_036985595.1 Vallitalea maricola
TTCAACATAATGACTCATACGTAGAAAATATATTCACTTTTGTAAATAATATCAATACACCTGAAGGCGGTACTCATCTAAGTGGATTCAGGACAGCTTTTACAAAAACTCTTAATGATTATGCAAGAAAAAATAAAATACTAAAAGATAACGAGAAGAACTTATCTGGTGAAGATGTAAGAGAAGGAATAACTGCTGTTATCAGTATAAAGATTGAAGATCCACAGTTTGAAGGTCAGACAAAACAAAAATTAGGTAACAGTGAAGCTAGAGGTGCAGTTGATTCTATAGTATCAGAGCAACTTACTTACTTCTTGGAACAAAATCCAGCAGTAGCCAAGATAATATTAGAAAAAGCATTGATGGCTAGTCGTGCAAGAGATGCTGCAAGAAAGGCTAGGGATCTGACAAGAAGAAAAAGTGCTCTAGAGAGTACTAGTTTACCTGGTAAACTAGCGGATTGTTCAGATAAGGATCCAACTAAATGTGAAATATATATTGTTGAGGGAGATTCAGCTGGAGGTTCAGCAAAATCAGCTAGATCAAGACAAACTCAAGCTATTTTACCTCTAAGAGGAAAAATACTTAATGTAGAAAAAGCTAGACTTGATAAAATATTGAGTAACAAAGAAATAAGAGCCATGATAACTGCTTTTGGAACAGGTATATCAGATGATTTTGATATAGAGAAATTAAGATATCATAAGATAATTATTATGACAGATGCCGATGTTGATGGTGCTCATATTAGAACATTGCTCTTAACATTTTTCTACCGTTATATGCCTAAACTTATTGAGCAGGGAAAAGTGTATATCGCACAACCTCCTCTTTATAAAGTAACAAAAAATAAAAACTCACAATATGTTTACAATGATAGAGTTTTAGAGAAATTGTTAAATGAAATTGGTAGAGACGGTATTAACCTTCAAAGATACAAAGGATTAGGTGAAATGGACGCAGAACAATTGTGGGACACAACCATGGATCCAGATAAGAGAATACTATTAAAAGTTGAATTAGATGATGCAGCAAGTGCTGATGAAGTATTCACGACATTGATGGGTGATAAAGTTGAGCCTAGACGTGAATTTATTCAATCACATGCTAAGCATGTAAGAAATTTAGATATCTAAAACTTATACTAAAGCTAAAAATAACTCGACTAAATCACTTTTAATATGAGTTAAGTAAATAATAAATTAACATTAACATTGTTAATTTGGGAGGATTAATATAATGGATGAAAGACAAGAATACGATCAAATAATATCCGTTGATTTACAGGATGAAATGAAAAAATCATATATTGACTATGCCATGAGTGTTATTGCCTCAAGAGCACTACCAGATGTAAGAGATGGATTAAAGCCGGTTCATAGGAAAATATTATATTCAATGAGTGAACTTAATTTATCTCCTGATAAACCTTACCGTAAATCAGCAAGAATCGTTGGAGATACAATGGGTAAATATCACCCTCATGGTGATAGTTCTATCTATGATGCAATGGTTCGTATGGCACAAGATTTCTCTACTAGATATCTATTAGTAGATGGCCATGGGAACTTTGGTTCTGTTGATGGTGATAGTGCAGCTGCAATGCGTTATACAGAAGCTAGAATGAGTAAAATGTCAATGGAATTATTGGCTGATATAGGTAAAGATACTGTTGATTACAAACCTAACTTTGATGAATCATTAAAAGAACCTGAAGTCTTGCCAGCAAGATTTCCTAACTTACTAGTAAACGGAACATCTGGAATTGCAGTTGGAATGGCAACTAATATACCACCTCATAACTTAAATGAAGTAATAGATGGTGTAGTTAAAATAATTGATAACAAAACACTTGAAGATAGAGAAACTGAAATTGATGAACTTCTAGAAATAATAAAAGGACCTGATTTTCCTACTTATGGTAAAATTTTAGGGAAAAATGGTATAAAACAAGCTTACAGAACTGGTAAAGGTAAAGTTAAAGTAAGAGCAGCTGTTGATATTGAGCCAATGCCAGGAAATAAACAGAGAATAATAGTTACAGAACTACCTTATCAAGTTAATAAAGCAAGATTAATAGAAAAGATTGCTGAATTAGTTAAGTTGAAAAAAATAGAAGGTATTTCAGATCTAAGAGATGAATCAGATCGTAAAGGTATGCGTGTTGTTATTGAATTAAAACGTGATTCTAATGCTAACGTTATATTGAATCAACTATACAAACATACTCAATTACAAGATACATTCGGTATTAATATGCTTGCTCTTGTTAAGAATGAACCTAAGATACTTAACTTGAAGCAAATGCTTGAATATTATTTGGAGCATCAAAAAGAAGTAGTTACTAGAAGAACTAAATATGAATTGAAAAAAGCTGAAAATAGAGCACATATCTTAGAAGGACTATTAAAAGCCTTAGAATTTATTGATGAAGTAATTAAAATAATCAGAGCTTCCAAGAGTACAGCAGAAGCTAAGCTTAATTTAATTGATAGATTCCAGTTCAGCGAAATACAATCCCAAGCTATAGTCGATATGAGACTTAGAGCGTTAACTGGTTTGGAAAGAGAAAAGATAGAAAACGAATATAGAGAATTAATGGAAAAGATAAAAGAATTAAAAGCCATATTAGCAGATGACAAATTATTATATGCTGTTATCAAAGAAGAAATATTAATAATCAAAGAAAAATATGGTGATCCAAGAAGGACAGAAATAACTTATGATGCAGGAGAAATCTCTTTAGAGGACCTTATCAAAAAAGAACCAACAGTTATTACTATGACTCACCTTGGATATATTAAGAGAATGCCAATAAACACTTATAAAAGTCAACACAGAGGTGGAAAAGGTATTAAAGGAATGCAAACAAGAGATGAGGATTTCATACAAAACTTATTTATTACATCTACTCATCACTTTATACTATATTTTACAAATAAAGGTAAAGTATATAGATTAAAAGCATATGAAATACCTGAAGCTAGTAGAACAGCAAGAGGTACAGCTCTAGTTAATTTATTACAGTTAGATCCAGACGAACAAATAACAGCTGTAATACCTTTGAGTGAATATAGAGAAGACAGATATCTTCTTATGGCAACTAAAAAAGGTATAATTAAGAAGAGTAATATCATGGAATATGTAAATATCAGAATTAGTGGTCTACAAGCAATAATACTAAAAGAAGATGATGATTTAATTGAAGTTAAATTAACTGATAATAAACAAGACATAATACTAGGTACAAAATATGGACAATGTATCCGTTTCAGTGAAAGTGATGTAAGAGTTATTGGTAGAACATCTATGGGTGTAAGAGGTATGAATCTAAACCATGATGATGAAGTAATAGGTATGCAGTTAACATCACAGGGTACTGACCTACTGGTAGTATCTGAAAATGGATTAGGAAAACGAACTGATATTGATGAATTTACTACACAAAGACGTGGTGGTAAAGGAGTTAAATTCTATAAAATAACTGAAAAAACAGGTAATGTAATAGGAATAAAAGCGGTTAATGAAGATAATGAACTTATGATAATAACTACAGAAGGTATAGTTATTAGAATAAGAGTCAGTGATATATCCAGATTTGGTCGTGTTACTTCAGGGGTTAGACTAATGAACTTAGATGATGATATAGTTGTAGCAGGTATTGCAAGAATAAAAGAAGAAGTAACCCATGAAGAAGAAATTGAAGAAATAGAAGAAATAGAAGAAACAGACGAAGAATTACAGGAAGAAAAAGAAGAAGAAAATAAACAATAATATAAGAATAACAAAAAGAGGTTACATAAAGTTCAATAAGACTTTATGTAGCCTTTTTCTTTTGAATTATTGTTGATAAAAGCCTGATTATTGACTTCAAGTTGTAATATACATGTAACAGTATATCTAAGTATATCTGTTATAATAGTATAAGAGGACTAGTTAACTATTAACATATAACTAAATGCTTTGTTTATCTTGGAGGTGAAGAAGTGATAATAAAGAATATAAAAAAAGTATTATATTTAATTATAGCTGTGAGTATCATCTGTAATATAAAAATCTATGCTTCTGAAGATAAACCAGACGAAGCTATTCAATATATAAATGAGATAAGAGAAAAAGTATCAGTCAGATCTATAGAGAATAGTAAACAGTTGGAATCATCTGCTGCTAATCATAGTAAATATATGTCTGTAAACAATAATTTCTCCCTTATTGAGGAAAGTGGAAACAAATATTATAGAGGAAGATATAGCTGGGATAGAGCATCCTATTACTCATACTTCAATCCTTATATAACGGAATTTATAAATAATAATTTGGATAGCTACAAAAATGGGGTTGTAGATTTAATTAATAATCCATATTCCAGAATATCATTTTTAGACCCGTTATATCAACATATAGGTATGGGTTCATATAAAGATATGTACACATATGACCTTGGAGGAAAATCTAGGGACTTGACAGTAAAAAATAAAAAAATTGTAATATACCCTTATGACAATATGGAAAATGTACCTATAACTTGGGAAAATAATTATAAAATAAATCCCTATAGAGATTTGGATATAGAATCTAGCAATGTGGGCTTGCCCATTACACTAAGTTACTATTCGGATAAAAATAAAATAAGAAGAATATACAACAATGATATAAAACTGGAGAATGAAGATAAAGGAATTGAAGTTAAAACCAAAATAATATTACCACAGGATGATAAATACATTGATAACAGTTTAATAATATTGCCTCTAAAAAAATTAGAATATAATACTAATTACCAAGTTTCAATTAATGTAGATTTCATTTTCCAAAACAGTACAATACCCAGTGAAAAAAAATCTAAGTATATCGTAAATTTTAAGACTGGATCAAAAGATAACCCCTTAGATAGAGCAAAGTTCACTGAATATCTTGTAAAAGCGTTGGAAATTGATATATTAGAACCAAAAGAAGTATTCAAAGACATAGATATAAAATCAAATGACGCCAAATATATTTACACAGCCTATAAAAATAATCTAGTAAGTGGTTTTGGGGATGATACATTTCGTCCTAATGAAAATATAACAAAAGAACAAGTATATACTTTATTGATTAGAGCTTATGAAAAAGAAAATGGCGAAATTAAATTAAAAGAATATAAATCATACAGTTATAGCTATCATAGTGTCAGCAACTGGGCAGTAAATTATATAAAAAAAGCGGAAGAGATCGGGTTGCTAAGTAGAGTAAGAAGTAATGAATTAAAAGGAGTAATAACAGAATCCGAATATAAAAGAATAATAAATCTATATCAAGAAATGTATAATGTAGAAAAGGATATTAACTAAGATTAATATCCTTTTTCTGACTTACTTGCGCTTTTTCTTGACGAATAAGTTTTAATTGATTAAGATAGAAAGAGGTATATATAAGTTAAATTTATATATTAACATAAACTTTTTTTGTAAGGAGGAATTTCTATGAGGGAAATATCAGTTAATCTTATAACAAAAGAGATTAAAGAAATGTGTATAGAAGCTAACTGTTATGTAAGTAAAGACATATTAGATACTATAAAAGAATATAAAAACAAAGAAGAATCACCAATTGGAAAAGACATATTAGAACAAATACAACAAAATGCAGAAATAGCTAAAAACAAGATGATGCCTATGTGTCAGGATACAGGAATGGCAGTAATATTTTGTGAAATAGGGCAAGATGTACATATAACAGGTGCATCTATAACCGATGCAATCAATGAAGGGGTAAGACAGGGATACGAAGAAGGTTATCTAAGGAAATCTGTTGTAAAAGACCCTTTCTTCAGAGAAAACACAAAAGACAATACTCCTGCAATAATTCATTATGATATTGTTGATGGCGATAAAATAAAAATAACAGTTGCCCCCAAAGGATTCGGTAGTGAGAATATGAGTAAAATTGCCATGTTAAAACCGGCTGATGGAATAGAAGGCGCAAAAAAAGCTATATTGAACATAGTAGAACAAGCTGGTGGTAATGCATGTCCACCTATGATAGTAGGAGTTGGTATAGGAGGCACATTCGAAAAAGCAGCTTTTCTAGCAAAAAAAGCTTTACTAAGACCAGTGGGCAATAACTCATCAAAAGAATATATTAAAGATATGGAAGAAGAATTATTAGATAAAATTAATAAACTAGGAATTGGACCAGGAGGATTAGGTGGAAGGACAACAGCACTGGCTGTAAACATTGAAACTTATCCAACACATATAGCTGGATTACCAGTCGCTGTTAATATTAGTTGTCATGCTACTAGACATAGCACACGAATTATTTAATCAGTCTATAAGATTGTGGGAGGTATAGAATATGACTGTAGAAATAAGTACTCCTCTAACAGAGGAAAAAGTTAAAGCTCTCAAGGCTGGAGATAAAGTGTTACTATCAGGTGTATTATATACATCTAGGGATGCAGCCCATAAGAGAATGGTTGAACAAGTAGAAAAAGGTGGAAAACTACCTTTTGATGTTAATGATAGTGTTATATATTATGTAGGACCATCACCAGCAAAAGAAGGTGAAATAATTGGTTCAGCAGGACCAACTACAAGTTATAGAATGGACCCATATGCACCTTACTTATTGGATAGAGGCCTAAGAGGTATGATAGGAAAAGGTGATAGGAGCAAAGATGTAGTTGATAGCATGATAAAGAATAAAGCAGTATATTTTGCAGCAGTTGGTGGAGCAGCAGCTCTTTTAGCCGATAAAATCAAAAAAGTTGAAGTAATAGCTTATGATGACCTAGGAACAGAAGCAGTAAGGAGAATGGAAGTAAAAGATTTACCTGTAGTAGTTGTCATTGACAGTGAAGGAAACAATCTATACGAAACAGAAAAGAATAAATACAAAATTATATAGATAAAGGTTATACAAATATCCTATTAAAATATAATAAATAAGAGTTAGGGGATGTAACTATGCATCAAGAAATAACAAAAAGAGAAAAAATATCACCATTAAAAATGCTTGTTTTTATAATAATAGGTGCAATACTATTAATACTTTTTAATTTCTTAGGAAACACATTAAAGCTTAATACAAGTATCATCGATGGTTTGACATTAATAATAGCAACAATATTATCTTATATCATTATAAAAAAATATATAACTTCTTACAAATACATGCTGATTGAAAATGACTTAATTATACAAGAAATAACAGGTTCAAAAGAAAAAATATTAGTGAATATAAACACTAATCAAATAAAGAAAATTAAACCTATTACCAGCAGGGATTATGCTAATGATAAAAAACAGAAGTATAATAAAAAGAAGAAGTTAAATAAAAATCTTAAGAACTTAGATATATATTATTGCATATATGAAGAGGATGATAAATTAAATTTATTTGAGATTCAACCTTCAGAAGAACTTATTAACTTATTAAATATTACTAAATAAAGTTTTAATTGGAAGATACTTTACAAAATTAATTATAATTGAAGAATACATTGCTTATATAAATAATATATCAATAACATTTATGTATTGATATATTATTTTTTTGTATTTTTTACAATAATAATAATTATTTGGTTAAAAATTATGACAAAACTCCCATCATATGGTAATATAAGTATAAGATTATTACAAAAAAAATAAGTTTTTTTATTATGAGTTGGATGATTTGTTAATATTAGATTAATATTCAATTTATAAAGGTAAAATACCAAGCTTAAAAGCTGGTGAAAAACAATATTTTTTCTGTAATAATTTAATATTTTTATGTAGATATGGGAGGATTGTTATAAGATGAAAAAAGTATTATCAATTATTGTTACGCTGACTATGGTGTTCACTCTACTTCTAACTGGCTGTGGAGAGAAAAAAGAAGAAGACACAATAGGTCAAGGAAATGAAGTAACTGATGATCAAGAATCTGATGCAGACTCACAAGAAGACATAAATAATACAGAAGAAGAAGACTCAAAAGAACAAGAAGAAGAAACATGTGATTTAAAAATAAGTATGGTAACTGATACAGGTGGAATTAATGACCAATCATTTAATCAATCTGCATGGGAAGGATTAGAAAAAGCTCAAAATGACTTAGGTATAACTGCAGAATATATGGAATCGACTCAAGAATCTGACTATGATCCTAACCTAGAAACATTATATGACCAAGGTAATGATTTAATATGGGGTATTGGATATCTAATGGCAGATGCTGTATACAAGGCAGCTGAAACTAATCCAGACAGAAAATATGCGATTATAGATAATGCATATGAAGAACCATTAGATAATCTATTAGGTGTTACATTCAGTGAACATGAACCATCTTTCTTAGTTGGATACATAGCTGGTAAAATGACAAAAACAAATAATGTAGGTTTTGTAGGTGGTATGGAATTTGATGTTATCTGGAGATTTGAGAGTGGATATAGAGCTGGAGTAAAAACAGCTAATCCAGATGCTAAGATACAAATTCAATATGCCAATGACTTTGGTGATACAGCAAAAGGAAAAGCAATAGCTAATAGTATGTATCAAAACGGAGCCGATATAATATTCCATGCTGCTGGATTTACTGGTACTGGAGTTATTGAATCAGCTGTTGAAAATGAAAAATATGTTATTGGTGTAGACCAAGATCAAAGAGCAAAACTAGGAAAAGAAGCAATTATCACATCAGCAGTTAAAAGAGTTGACCAAGCAATATACATGGTTGCAGAAGATCTTAAAAATGGTAAATTTGAAGGTGGAACTAATAAAAACTATGGATTAAGCGATGGAGCAGTAGGAATAGCGCCAACATCATCAGAAGCTGTACCAGAAGATATACTAAAAGAAGTTGAACAATTAGAGGAAGATATAAAAGCAGGTAAGATAGTTGTTCCTAAGACAAGAGAAGAATATGATGAATTATACGGTGATAAATAGTTATTAGACTCCTAAACAGCTCAGGCATATTGTCTGAGCTGTGATTTTAGCCAACTAAATAGAGAAAGGATAGATACTTTGCATAATATAGATTATAAAACCAGAGTAATTGAAATGAAAAGTATTACTAAAAAATTTGGTCATCTAACTGCTAATGATAATATCAATCTTACAGTATATAGAGGAGAAGTTCATGCACTATTAGGAGAAAATGGAGCAGGTAAATCTACTCTAATGAATCAATTATATGGAATGATAGAGCCAACAAGTGGTGAAATATATATTAATGGTAATAAAGTTAATGTAAATAATCCTAATGTAGCAATAGCTAATGGAATAGGTATGGTGCATCAACATTTTATGCTAGTTGAACCTTTTACAGTAGTAGAGAATATTATTCTTGGCAGTGAGATAACTAAATATGGTGTGTTAGATATGAAAAAAGCCAAAGAAGAGATTGTTGAATTATCTGAAAAATATAGTTTATATGTAAATCCTGATGACAAAATTGAAGATATAACCGTAGGTATGCAGCAAAGAGTGGAAATACTAAAAGCTCTCTATAGAGGAGCTGATATATTAATATTGGACGAACCTACAAGCGTGCTTACACCACAAGAGATCAAAGAGTTAGTTATAATAATTGATAACTTAACTAAAGAAGGTAAATCAGTAATAATAATAACTCATAAGTTAAAGGAGATAAAACAGGTAGCTGACAATTGTACAATAATCAGAAGAGGAAAACGAATTGATACAGTTAAAGTAGATGAAGTAACAGAAGAAGATTTAGCAGCTAAAATGGTAGGTAGGGAAGTAACATTCAAAGTACCAAAAGAGGATAGAGAAACAACAGATACAGTATTGTCTATTGATAACATTACAGTAAAAAACAATAGGGGTCTAGTAGCTGTTGATGGTTTATCTCTAGAAGTCAAGAGAGGAGAAATTGTTGGAATAGCTGGTGTAGATGGTAATGGACAAAGTGAATTAGTTGAAGCTATAACAGGTCTTAGAAAGATTGAAAAAGGACATGTTAAAATAAATGGAAAAGACATTACCAACATGACACCTAGAAAAATAATTGATAATAAAGTATCAACAATACCAGAAAATAGGCAAAAAGTTGGATTAGTTCTTGATTTTAGTATCTATGAAAATATGATACTGGAAAATTATCATAAAGAACCATTTTCTAAAAAAGGTATCTTACAAAAAGATAAGATCATTGATAATGCTAAAAATCTAATTGAACAATTTGACATAAGACCAACTGATGAAACTGTGTTAGCTAAATCATTGTCTGGTGGAAATCAGCAAAAAGTTATTATAGCTAGAGAGATCATGAATAATCCTGACCTTTTGATTGCTACACAACCAACAAGAGGTCTTGACGTAGGAGCTATAGAATATGTACATAAAGAATTGGTAAAGCAAAGAGATAGGAATAAGGCTGTATTATTAGTTTCATTAGAGCTTGATGAGGTAATGAATGTATCGGATCGTATTGCAGTCATATATGAAGGAAAAATCAATTATGTAGTAGATGCAAAAGAAGCAACGGAAGCAAAATTAGGATTAGAAATGGCAGGGGGCAAAAAATAATGGAGAAGAAAAAACTATTAAAATCAACTACCAAGATGACGCTCTTGTCAATATTGTTTGGATTTATAATAACAGCTATTATATTACTTATTGCCAGGTATAATCCACTTCAGATATATGGCGTCATAGCAAAAGGGGTTTTCAGCAAACCTAAGTACATTGCATATACGATAATCAAATCTACTCCATTAATACTAACAGGTGTATCTATAGCATTTGCCTTAAAAACAGGATTATTAAATATTGGAGCAGAAGGACAATTTATAGTAGGAACAATAGTAGCTTCAATGGCAGGATATTTTTTCAACCTACCTCCAGTAATTCACCCTATAGTAGTTATGATTGTAGCAATTATATTTGGAGGGTTGTGGGGAGCTTTAATTGGAGCTTTAAAAGCAAAATTTGGTATACATGAGGTAATATCATCTATCATGTTGAACTGGATTGCTTTATATGCTCATAATGCTGTTATTAATATACCTGCATTCTTTGAACGTACCAATAAAGCTCATACTATTAAAGATAGTGCCAGTATTGTGTTTTTAGAAGGATTCAAAAACTCTGAATCGGGAAAAGAGTGGTTAATAGACCATCCTGGAATAAGAGATATTCTAAAATCTCCTGTCAATTATGGAATCATAATAGCTATATTAGTTGCAATATTAATCTGGTTCATATTAAATAAAACAACGCTAGGTTTCAGATTAAGAGCTGTTGGGTACAATAAATTTGCTGCTGAATATGGGGGAATAAATGTAAAGAGAAATATTGTTACTTCCATGTTCATATCAGGTTCTGTTAGTGGACTAGCTGGTGCTCTAATGATACTTGGTGTATCAAAAGGTATAACCACCCTATCTGCAATGGAAGGATACGGTTTAGACGGAATAGGAGTCGCTTTAATAGCAGGTAATTCACCAATAGCATGTATTTTCTCAGGATTATTCTTTGGGGCGTTAAAATATGGAGGTTCAAAAATACAGGCCAGACCTATTGAAGCTCCAAAAGAGATAATTAATATAATGATTGGTACAATTATATTTTTTATAGCAATTCCTAGAATCGTTAAGGTATTAAAACGTCTAACAGATAGAAAAGGGGTGACTAGATGAATAGTATAGGGTTTATATTAGGAACTACATTAATGTATTCTACACCTTTGATATATACTTCATTAGGAGGCGTTATATCAGAAAGATCTGGAGTTTTTAACATTGGATTAGAAGGTATGATGACTATGGGAGCCTTTATAGGGGCTACTGTAGGTTATTATTCAGGAATTTGGTGGCTTGGACTAATATGTGCGGGAATAGGTGCAGGTCTATTAGCATTATTACACGCAATAGCATCTGTTACCCTTGGTGCTGAACAAGTTGTCTCTGGGATTGCTATTAACTTTTTAGGACCAGGATTATCATTGTTCCTATGCAGAAAATTCTTTGATGGAAAATTTATGACAAAAAGTATTCCTCTAGAAAATAAAATACCCAAATTATTTAAGGGAGTATTTCCTGAGTATTCATTTTTAGATAATATATTCGATCAAGAAATAACAGTTTACTTAGCATTTCTATTTGCAATAATTATGTGGTTTATATTATATAAGACTAAGGTTGGTCTTAGGGTTAGAGCAGTTGGAGACCATCCAGAAGCTGCAGATACATTAGGAATTAGTGTACATAAGACTAGATATATATGTGTAATATTATCTGGAGTATTATCAGGGTTTGGCGGCGCTTCCATGAGCCTGGCAGTAGCATCTAATTTCTTTCCAACTTTAATATCTGGACAAGGATTTATTGCCTTGGCTGCGATGATATTTGGAAATTGGAAACCACAAGGTGCATTAGGAGCATGTTTAGTATTTGGTGGAGCTCAAGCATTGGTTGTCTTCTTAGGTGGAAAGAATATACCTATACCTATAGATGTATTATCAATGATTCCATATGTGTTGACAATAGTAATACTTATGGGATTTATAGGCAAATCTGTTCCGCCAGCAGCTGATGGAGAACCATATATAAAAGAATAAGTATGAATCCTAAAAGCAAATATATTTAGTTTCTGTATTATTATTACTTGATTATAAATTTTTGATTAATTATAAATAATGTATAATAAATAAATTTTATAAAAGATTATACAAGATATAGTAACCATCAAGCTTTAATTACTATATCTTGTATATAAAGGTATAAATAACTAGATTAATAGCAATTAATAATCCTTAATAAATAAATCTTATAAGAGAAAAAGTATAGTACATTTAATAGGGATAAATATACCTAAAAGGCATATATATGCGCTAAGTAATATCATAATGGAGTATTTTCAATATAATATATATGTATAAAATATAATAATTAATAAAAAATATAAAAAACGTATTGACATTATAGGTATCCTCTAGTATAATAACTTTTGCGCTACTCGTTAGGGCATAATTAAATATTTTATATAATTCAGTTGTGGAGAAGTACTCAAGTGGCTGAAGAGGTGCCCCTGCTAAGGGTATAGGTCGTTCACGCGGCGCGAGGGTTCAAATCCCTCCTTCTCCGCCATTACAAATTATGTAAAATAAATAATTAAAAAAAATAAAAAAACTTGTTGACAAATGTTGAAATGCATGATAAGATATATTTCGTTGTCTCGCAAAAAAACAACAGCAAACAACAACAGAGAACCTTGAAAACTGAACAGTGAAACAACCAAAAACTTAGTAATAAGTTTTACCCAAGAAAATTCCTTAGTAAATTAATGGATAAGACGATAGTCTATAAAATATAAGCCAGAGCAATCTGGTCAAGATTAAAACTTATACGATGTTTTAAGTTAAGAATAACTAACCTTTGATAATTAAGACAATTTAATCTTAAAATCAAAGCTAAGAAATTCTAACCTTAAAAAATCTTTAACATGAGAGTTTGATCCTGGCTCAGGATGAACGCTGGCGGCGTGCTTAACACATGCAAGTCGAGCGAGAAGCTACCTATTGAACCTTCGGGTGATTTAGATAGTGGAAAGCGGCGGACGGGTGAGTAACGCGTGGGTAACCTGCCCTATGCAGGGGGATAACACATTGAAAAGTGTGCTAATACCGCATAAGACCACAGAGTCGCATGACTTAGTGGTAAAAACTCCGGTAGCATAGGATGGACCCGCGTCTGATTAGCTAGTAGGTAAG
>NZ_BTPU01000081.1:0-10362 GCF_036985595.1 Vallitalea maricola
CTTTGATAAGCGATTTAGTGAAAGAGAAAATAAAATAAGCATGGTAATGAAAATTATTCAGAACATGTCTTATAGGATTATGGAATTGAATATTGAAAATGCTATTAGAGATTTTGGTATTGTTCCAAAGGAAACCTACCTAGCTATGTCAGGTGGATTTGCCTTGAATTGTCCATGTAATACATATTTAATGGACAAATACCATTTTAAAGGTTTTCTAGCGCCACCTTGTGTCAGTGATAGTGGTATGGCATTAGGGATTGGACTTAATGCATTTAATTGCAAGACAGATGGAGAGTTTAACTTCAGATTAGAATCAGCCTATTATGGAGAAAGTGACAGCCTTGAGAATTTTCTTGATAATAATGAATTTGAACATTACATTCATTCAATTGATGCATTTAATCCAAAGCAAGGAGTTATGGATTTAATTAAGGAGCCAATAATATGGTTTGATGGTCATTCAGAAATCGGACCTCGTGCCTTAGGAGGGCGAAGTATACTAGGGGACCCAAGAAAACAAGCGACAAAGGATGCATTAAATATTATTAAAAAGCGACAATGGTGGAGACCTGTTGCACCTATTGTATTAAAAGAGCATGTTAAAGATTGGTTTGAGAATAATTATGAGTCACCCTATATGTTGCATACTCTCAAAATTAAAGAAGAAAGAATTAATGAGGTTATAGCTATTGCTCATTCTAATGGTACAGCAAGATTACAAACGATAGATAAGGATACGAAGCAGTCAAGATTGTATCAATTGATGGAAGAGTATCATAGAATTACAGGAGTTCCTATAATATGCAATACTTCTCTAAATGATAAGGGAGAGCCAATAATCAACCAAATAGATGAAGCTTTTAACTTTGCTCTAAGGAAGAATATTAATATTATATACGTTAATGGTCATCGTATCCAATTGAAAAACCATGAGAACTATGTGGAATCAAAACCTTTACGTAGGAAGTTGAACATAGGTATATGGAAGAATGAAGAAGAGTACCAAGAATTATATCATAAGTATAATCCTCATAATATTGACGATAAATTATTGATGACTGGGATAATGTGGGGATTGCCATATGATAGGCTTATGGATGGTGACAACAAGCTTGATGCTTTACAACGTGTTGTAGAAATAAAAATGTATATAAGTAAAGTGGGTATTCTTAGAAGGAAAAAAATTGATTTACTGTATAACTTTTTCAGTCAAATGAAAAATACGGAATTGATATTTAATGAAGAAAAAGAATGCGTCTAAAATAATGATAAGAGAGAAGGGGAAACAAATGAATAAAGATATAAAAAATGGCTATTATCTATCTGCATATGTTGAAATTGATCAGCTAGGAAATATATATCGTTTTGCTCATAGACATGATCAAAGTATCGCATTGTGGAAGGTACAAGAAAATAAAGTAGAGCTTATTCATTATTGGGAACTTGAACGATTAAGTGGAGTTAAAAAGCATCAATATTGTTTTTATGATAAAAACCAATTCTATGATTTGATGAATCATTTATTAGGTCCATTTGGGTTAAGTACAGATGACATAATAGAAGTATGGGGAACGCCAGAGTTAGGTGATAGTGAAAGCTACATGTCTTTAGGGCGTTATCCAGATTTCTCATATCATACAATGTGTCATCTATCCTCTTGTCTATTCATGGATACTAATATATACCATAAGGAAAAAATATTAGGTTTTTCTGTAGATGGAGGTTCGGATATTGTATCTGATACAGAAGCCTATAAACGCTTTCCTTTTGTAGGATGTTTGACAGACTATAAAAATGGTCAGTTTGCATTAGAATCCGTATGCTCACCTGCTATTTTGTGGGATTATATGAGTTCTCATTTCACTATGAGAGAGGGAAGCTTGATGGCTCTAGCTAGTGCAAGTAAAAGTACTGCTTATTATGAAATGGAAGATATACTTCTAAATAGTAATATAAAAGTAGAAGAAAATGTATACAATAAAATTCTTGAACTAATAGAATTTGTGGATAATTTAACCCAAGAGGATGAAGGTGTAAAATTCAATTATTTTGATCCAAGATTTAGTGAGCATGAGAACAGAATCAGTATGGTCATGAAGATAATAGAAGAAATGTCTAAGCACATTATGGAACATAATATTGAATTTTTTATAGAAAAATATGGTATTGATACAAAAGAAGTTTATCTTGCTGTAGCTGGAGGATTTGCCCTTAACTGTCCTTGTAATACCCATTTAATGAACAAGTACCAGTTCAAAGGATTTATTGCCCCACCATGTGTAAGTGATAGTGGTATGGCACTGGGTATTGGTTTATATGTATTCTATGATAGGATGAATGGAGAATTTGACTTTGCTTTACAGGATGCTTATTGGGGAGATAAGAATGACCCAAGTAAATTCCAGAAGGAAGACTATAGTCAGTTCATAAAAAGTGTAAGTGAATTTGATCCAAAGCAGGCAGCTATGGATATTATAGAACATCCTATAGTATGGATTGAAAATGGTGCTGAGATTGGACCTAGAGCACTAGGCTCAAGAAGTCTGTTGGGTGATCCTAGAAAGATGGAAACCAAAGATGTGCTTAATCATATTAAAAAAAGACAGTGGTGGAGACCTGTGGCACCTATTGTTATTAAAGATAAGATTAGTGAATGGTTTGAGGACGAATTGGAATCACCATTTATGTTACATGCATCAAAGATTCGGGAAGACAAGGATAAGGAAGTTATTGCTATTGTACATGAGGATAGAACAGCAAGACTTCAAAGTATAGATAAAAACACTAGACAGAAAAAAATATATCAAGTTATGGAAAGCTTCAATGAAATAACTGGAGTTCCTATTATCTGTAATACCTCATTAAATGATAAGGGTGAACCTATTATAAATAATATTGATCAAGCAATTAATTTTGCACTTAGGAAAAATATTCCTATCATGTATATTGACGGGAAGCGTTTTGAATTAATGAACCACCAATCATACGATAAGAAGTTTCCACTGAAAAGAAACATAAGTCTAAAAATGTGGAAAGATAAAGATGAGTATGAGCAACTGGTGAAGAAATTCAATCCAAATGAACTCTCTGTAAGGGCTTTATTCTACTATATTCATTTGAAGATAAATGATATTGACTTGTTACAAGATAAAAGAGAGTGTAAGAAGTTAGAGATTAAATCAATGATGTATTTCAATGGATTATCACCATTCTCAAAAGCTGAATTAAGTAGATTATTTAATGACAATATGTATTATAAACAATTGGAGGAGGAGTTCAACGCATGAATATAGGTATTATCGGTGCAGGAGTAATGGGCAGAGGTGTTGCATTAGCTTATGCTCAATATGGTCATAATATCGTCTTGGTGGATATAGAAGAAAATGTACTGGAAGAAGCTAAGAAACAGATAATTAGAGATTATCGTTTTCAAGGTATGTATGGGAAAAAGTGTGAGGATACGATCCAAAATATCCTTGGGCGTATAACATTTACTACTCAGCTTGAGAACGTTGAGATGTGTGAATATATTATTGAGAATGTTACTGAAAACTGGGAGATAAAAAAGAATGTATATTTGCAGTTAAATAAAATATGTAATGACAATACAATCTATGCTGTTAATACCTCCTGCTTTTCCATTACTCGAGTAGGTGCTCTCATGAATAAACCAGAAAATGTAATAGGATCTCACTATATGAATCCGGCACATATTAAATCAACTGTAGAAGTAATAAAAGGGTATCACACATCAGAAAAGACAATAAACACGACACTTGAATTATTAAAAACAATTGAGAAAGAAGGCGTTGTAGTAAATGATCTTCCTGGATTCGTATCCAATCGTGTATTGATGCTAACCGTTAATGAAGCAATCTATTTGGTACACGAGGGAGTGGCAGAAGCAAAAGATGTAGATAAGATATTCAAGCAATGCTTTGGACACAAAATGGGACCATTAGAGACAGCAGATTTAATTGGTCTTGATACAATTTTATTTTCTGTAGAAGTATTATATGAAAGCTATTGTGACAGTAAATATAGACCATGCCCATTATTGAAAAAAATGGTCAATGCTGGATTACTTGGTAGAAAAAGCGGTCAAGGGTTCTATGCCTACAATTATTGAAAAGGAGAATGAAAGATGAATAGAGAGGATATCAGTAAGAAATTAAAAGCTTTTTTATGCAAATTTTTTGGTAAGAAAAATGTAGAGATATTAGGTGATGATGATGATTTCTTTGATTTAGGTTTTGTTAATTCTTTGTTTGCTATGCAGTTAATTACATTTATCGAAACAGAATTTGATGTAGCTATAGATGTAGTGGAATTGAATATGGATAACTTTAATACTCTAAATAAGATTGTCAATATTATTGAAAGTAAAATGAAATAACTTAGTAGGAGGGAGTCGTGTTACATGTCCGATAGAAATAAAAAAATAAAGTGCGTCGTATGGGATCTTGATAATACTATGTGGGATGGAGTTCTCATTGAAGATAAGGAAGTGACATTAAGAAGTGATGTTCTTGATATCATCAAAGAACTTGATCATAGAGGTATTCTTCAATCCATATCAAGTAAAAACAACTATGAAGATGCTATAGATAAATTAGATGAATTCGGAATAAAAGATTATTTTTTATACCCTCAAATAAGCTGGAGTAGTAAGTCTCAAGCTGTAAAAGAAATTATTAGCTGCTTGAATATCGGTGCTAATACAATTGCTTTTATTGATGACCAGGATTTTGAACGAGATGAAGTAAAGAGTGTTATTCCAGAGGTTACGTGTTTTGATGCTGATGAAATAACAAATATTCTTGATAAGGATATTTTCATCCCTGATTTTATTACAAAGGATTCAATGAGAAGAAGAGAGATGTACATAGCGGATTATCATAGAAAAAAAGTTGAAGAGACGTATCAAGGACCACAGGAAGATTTTTTGGCATCCTTAGATATGAAAATTAGTATTCATTATGCAAAAGATGAAGATCTGGACCGTGTAATAGAACTAACAGAAAGAACAAATCAATTAAATACAACGGGTTATACCTATTCCTATGAAGAATTAAAACTTATGCAGGATTCTGATACTCACAAATTGTTAATCATTGGATTAGACGATAAATATGGAACCTATGGAAAAATAGGCATTATTTTAATTGACACAAGCAATGAACGATGGGTATTGGAGTTGTTCATAATGTCCTGTAGAGTCATGTCCAGAGGGATTGGAACTATTTTACTTAATTATATTATGGGTATGGCTCAGACAGCTAATAGAGAATTATACGCTAAGTTTATTCAAACAGAGAAGAATAAGATGATGCAGCTTACATACAATTTGGCAGGATTTAAAGTGTTTGAGAAAAAAGAGGATTTTATTCTTATGAAAAATGACTTAAGTAGAATTCAAAAGATACCAGAGTATGTCACATTGATTTCAGATCTTCCTGAATATGAAGAGGATGAGAGAAGGAGGATATATGGATAAAATAGCATTAGTATTTCCAGGTCAAGGTGCCCAATATGTAGGGATGGGAGAATCTTTTTATAATAATTATTTAATATGTAGGCAGACATACGAAGAAGCCAGTGATATATCCGGAGTAGATGTAGCAAAGCTATGCTTCAAAAGTAGTCTAGGGACTCTTAGCAAAATGAACAATATGCAATTGGCTGTAACAACAACTTGTGTTGCAATTGCTCGTGCCTATTTCTATGAGTATGGAATGACCCCACAATTCTGTGCAGGACATAGTGTAGGTGAAATATCAGCATTCATTGCCTCAGGTGCTGTTCGCTTCTCAGATGGTATCAAGATACTAATGAAGCGGGGAGAATTATTGGAGGATGTATATAAACAAAATATAGGAACTATGTTGATTGCTGAAGAGGTGGATTATAAAACTGTTGAAGGGTTAATTGAGGACTCTAAATTAAATAAGGATGTCTATATTTCCTGTGAGAGTTCCCATAATCAGATACTCATCAGTGGAACAAATGAAGGTATTGAAATAATGCAGGAAAAGCTTCTTGATAGCGATGCAAGGATTACACCACTTATTACAAGTACCCCAATGCATTGTCCTTTAATGGGAAGCATACAGAAAAAATTTTATGACTACCTTCTTGAATTTGAATACTACCCATTTCGAATACCTGTAATTACAAACTTACATGGTAGACCTTTTAGTGATCCAGAACTTATTCCAGAGGTTATGTCAAAGCATCTTACTCATCCTGTTCAGTGGAAGAATATTATTGAATGTATGGATAAGTATGGTGTGTCCATTGCCTTAGAAATGGGACCTAAGAATTTAGTAACTAATCTTATTGAAAACATAGCACCTGAAATGACAGCCTATTGTTTTGGTAAGAAAATGGATAGAAAATATTTTCATGAGAACTTTCTTGGAGATGAGAATTACAAAAAGGATATTCCTGAATTTATGAGTCGTTGTTTAGGTATTGCAGTGGCTACCCAAAATGCTAATACATCTAATGAAGATTACCAAAAAGGTGTAGTTGATAATTATAACAATATCAAGAAGCTCCATAAAGATATAACTGATAGTCATAGGAAGATTCTGAAAACAGATATGGAAATGGCAATCCAATATTTAGAGAATATATTGAAGGCAAAAAATGTACCAGAGAGAGAACGAAGAAGCTGGATAAAACAATTATTGGATGAAACAAGTAATTATTATTTGTTGGAAGAATATTATGCTTAATCTAACAGATGTATTTAATGTGGGAAAGGATTGGTTACTATGATACTATACTGTGTTCCACATGCTGGTAGTTCCGCACTCAACTATTATCAATGGAAGCTGCTTATGAATGATAATATAAAAATTGTTCCTCTAGAACTGGCAGGGAGAGGAGCTAAGTCTGAGCAAGCCTTATATAAATGTTTTGATGAAGCCGTTGATGATTTGGTAGAAGAGATCATTAACAATCAATCAGATGAAAAATATGCGTTATTCGGGCATAGTTTGGGTTGTTGGTTAGTTTATCATGTGTACTTTCAATTAATTAAGAAAGGGATGGAGCCCCCAGTACATATATTTTTTTCAGGTAGATGGTCTCCATTAACGAAGAAAGAGGAACTTAAATACAGAGATATGACAGATGGAGAGTTCATGAATAGAATTAGAGAGATTGGTGGAACAAGTGAAAAAATAATTAATTCACCAGAATTTATAGACAAGTATCTTCAAATATTCAGAAGTGATTTTGCCATTATTGAGAGCTATGAAAATCCTGCAGAAAATGAATTAATTGAAAGTGATATTACTGTATTAAGTGGAACACAAGATAATTCTATAAAAAATTCAGAACTGCTCGAATGGCGAAAGACTACTAGTGGGATGTGTACTATATGCAAGGTTAATGGAGGTCATTTCTTTCATCTTGAGAATATGCAAGATACCATTAACATTATAGAAAGTAAATTAGAAGTTATTTAAACAGCAATCATAGAAATAGAAAACGGAAAGGGGGAAATATTATGGAAAAAGTAAAAGAGTTACTCTATGAGTTAAGAAAAGAAAAAGAAAAAGGAGTATACTTTGTTCATTCACATGAGAATGTTAACTTTGCTTCCTATTATGATTTATTTAGACAAGGGCTATGGATGAAGAATTATCTATATGAAAGAGGTATTAGACCAAAAGATGAAGTTATTATATCAATGGATAATTCAGAGTGGTTCTATATTACATTTTGGGCATGTATATTAGGGGATTTCATTGCTGTTCCATTAAGTGTTAGTAATGATGAACTCAGTAAACTAAGTGGTGCTCTAGAGATTTGCAGTAATTCTGTTCTTGTTACAGATAATGAATCACTGTGGAAAGAAATCAGTGATTCTGATTTATCACTAAAAAATAGTGTGTTCTGGGATGAAGAAATGACAATAAGTCTGGATGAAATGTTTTTAGAACCAGTCACAGAAATAGATGATTTTGTTCTATCTAAAGAAGAGAGTGGTTTGGATATAGCTTATATTCAGTTTTCATCAGGTTCAACTAAAGACCTAAAAGGAGTGGGGATAACAAATCAAGGAATTATAATAAATGCTGATAATATTCTATCATCTCGACATATTGATGGAGAAGAAGTATTCGTTACATGGATTCCTTCATACCACAATTTTGGATTATTTTTTAATATATTTCTACCTATCAGGCATAATTGTGATGCCCATATTATTGACACGCAATATGTAGTAAAAGATCCAGCATTCTATTTGGATTACTGTAATAAAGTAAGAGGAACCGTTACATCTGGCACTAATTTCTATCTTAATTTTATTATTAAACTATTACAAGAAAAAGGAGTTAAAGATGAGTGGGATTTCTCTAGTATAAATTCAATGTTCTTAGGAGCAGAACCTATATCCATCAATTTATGTAATGAATTTGCAAAGTACATGAAAGAATGTAATTTCCAGCGCAAAGTATTATCTCCATCATATGGATTAACAGAAGGTACTTTGGGTGTTTCTGTTACTACAGATGATGATTGTGTTAAGAAAATATCCGTTAATAAAGAGAGTATGAGTATAGGTCATACCTTAGAGATAGTTTCAGACGATGATCCCATGGCTTCAGAAATAATTAGCGTAGGAAAGCCTCTTCCTGCCTTCAAGTTGAAGATAGTTGATCTAGATGGTAATACATTAGAGGATGGCAGTATTGGCTTAATCTTTATTGCAGGAAAGTGTGTACTTAATAATTATTATAATCGTGAACGTGATGAAAATTTTATTGATGAGTGGTTCAATACAGGTGATATTGGCTTTATCTATGATGGAAATTTACATATTACAGCCCGTTATAAAGAGATGTTTATATATAATGGTAAAAATTATTATGATAATGATATTGAACGTTACATTCATAAGCTAAATATATTCACTGAGGAGAGAATAGTTATTCATGGATATCGTAAAAATGTAGATGATGTTAATGATAATGTGATTTGTTTCATCAAAGGAAATACTCCTGTGGAAACACTAGTCAGTAGAATTAAAAGTGTATTGTCACACATGAATAACCTATTAGGAATATATATTAACGATTTTGTCTTGGTCGATAATATCCCCACCACAGTTAGTGGAAAAGTGCAGCGGTATAAACTGATAAATAATTATATAAAAGGTGACTATGATGAGCAAATAGCTGTATTAGCTTATGAAATGGATAAGGCAAATAATATTATAGAGTGCGATGTATCTTCTATTGAGGATTTTATTGCGGACACTCTAGAAGATATTGTAGATAACCAAATTGATTATAGTGGGTCATTTATGTCTATGGGACTAAACTCTCTACAAATAGCCAAATTACATATGGCGATTAATATAAAATACGGTGATTGTATAGCCATTGCAGAGCTTTTTGAATATACCACCATTGAGACATTGGCTGAGTATATAATGGAGAGAGTAAATATTAGAAGAGAAATGGAAACTCTAATTGGCTAGAGGAGAGAGAATTATGGAAAATAAGAGGAAAGAACCAAGAAAAGATATTGCTATTATTGGTATCGGATTAAAAATATCTTGTGCTAGGGATTTAGAACAATATTGGGAAATTATTAAGAATAAAATAGGCTGTACTGAAGACTTTCCAAAATATAGAGCCAAAGGTGTGGAGGGGTTAGTCAACATTTTTAATGATAGTGGCGAAGAACCAAAATTCTATCAAGGCTCTTATATCGGAAGAATTGATGAATTTGATAATGAATTTTTCCAACTCTCACCACGAGAGGCTTCATTGATGGACCCAGCACAACGTATTTTTTTAGAAACCATACGAAATACATTTGATGATGCAGGCTATACAGCTGAGAGACTCAAACAATCAAAAACAGGGGTATTTCTAGGTTATACCTCATCGTCCTTAAAGGATAATTATATTGTCGATATAGCATTGAATCATCCAGATTTATTACCTTATTCAATGACTGGTAATATGGCACCGCTAATACCATCAAGAATTGCACATCTGCTGGATTTGAAAGGCCCTACTATGGTTATGGATACAGCATGTTCTTCAGCTCTTGTAGCTCTTCATGAGGCTTGTGAGCATATCTTATCAGGTAATTGTGAAATGGCTGTAGCAGGAGGTCTTAAGCTTAATGTTATGCCTCTAATCTTGGATAACATGAAAATAGGGATAGAGGCACTAGATGGTAAGACAAGAACCTTTGATTCAGGGGCAGACGGCTCTTCTATGGGTGAAGGGTGTTGTACTGTTCTTGTGAAGCCACTAGATTTGGCAGAAAAAGATGGAGACCTTATATATGCCGTTATCAAATCAAGTTCCATTAATCACGATGGAA
>NZ_BTPU01000082.1:0-11434 GCF_036985595.1 Vallitalea maricola
TAGCTAGTAAACCTGCAATCATTTTAGCTGATGAACCTACTGGAAACTTAGATTCAAAAACAGAAGAAGAAGTAATTACTGTAATTAGGAAATCAATTAAAAAATATAATCAGACACTTGTTATGATAACTCATGATGATAGCATAGCTCAGGAAGCAGATAAAATTATAAGGCTTCAAGACGGTAAGGTGGTGAGCTAATGGGAATAGAATATGTTATTGCTAAATCAAACTTAAAAGTTAATAGACAAAAAAGCTTATTAAGTATTATTGCAATTATGCTAACAACTGTACTGTTTACCTCAGTAGGCATTATATGCATAAAAAATTATGTAGAACAGAAAAATATGATAGAACATTTATATGGTAAAAATCATGGAAGAATTTCGGAATTGCGTAGGGAAGATATTGACTTTATCCAAAAACAAGCTCAGTTAGGGGAATATGCATTTGTAGGGAAAAGTATTGTAGATAAAAATTACATTTCTATTGAGTATAAAGATCCTATGTTACAAAAATTAAATTTAATTGATATAGATTTAATAGAAGGTAAAGTACCAGAAGCAGAAAATGAAATAATGCTGGATAAAGAAGCAATAGAATTATTAGGTTACTCACCTAAAATAGGTGAACATATTAAATTAGACTATATTATTGAAGACAAACATTGTGAAACAGAATTTATTTTAGTGGGTATAACACAAGCAAGAGAGAATTTTAAATTAAAAGGTATTTATTTTGCAGGAGTATCATTAACGTTTTTGGAGAATCATGTAAAGAAAGAGGATTTAAGATTTACTGCTTATATTAGATTTAATGAAAAATTATCTATAACAGAAATAAATGCTAAGTTTAGTCAAATTATTGAAAACATAAATGTGGATAAAAAATATTTGAGGGTAAATGAATTCTATCTTAATACTAAAGTAGTTGAACCAAGCAGTGCTTTATTCGTAATAGTGATAATTCTTATTATTTTTACTTGTGCTTTTTTGATTATTTATAATATATTTAATATATCTGTTATACATAATATAAAAGCTTATGGAAAAATTATAGCTATAGGTGGGAATAAAAGACAAATGAAGAAAATAGTTTTTTTTGAAGGGTCCATATTATCTGCCATTGCTATTCCCATAGGAGTTGCTATAGCATATGTTATTAATTTTATTATTATTAACAGGCTTATATCCAAAAACCCTATAGAATTCTCGGGATATTATTTGATGGTGATTTTAATGTCTGTTGCTATTAGTTATATAACAGTCTTTATTTCTATATTAAAACCAATGAAAATAGCATCAAGGATCTCTCCTATAGAAGCTATAAGGCATAATGGAAAGTATAAGACAAAAAAAAGAAAAAAATATTATAAACAACTTACAGTATTTAGGTTGATGTTAATTAATATATTTAGTCATAAAAAAAGAACTGTTTTAACATTAATGTCAATGTGCTTTAGTAGTATACTAATATTAATTGCTTCTGCTTTTATGAATTCAGTTAAACCAGAAGATATTGCGTATAAATCTGTTGGTGCAGATTTTATTATAAAATTACATAATTATACAGAAGAGGAATCAAAAACAGTAATTAAATTAAATCAATTACAACTTAACAATCCACTAGATAAAAGTTTAATTCAACATATTCAATCAATAGACGGGATAAAAAATGTTAAGATACAAAAAAAAGTTAGAGCTAAGTTAGGTGAGGATTCACTATTTGATAGTGTAAGTTGTATACCACAAGAGGAATTTGATCATTTATTGGGAAAAGCTCCAGTACATGACAAGAATATTCTTTTGATAGGAGAAGATGCTAATGTATTTTATTCCTTTAGTGATGGACAAGTATTAAATGTAGTTATATATGATGGTAATAGAAAACTCGAAGAACAATTTATTGTGCATATAATAGAAGAAAATGGATTATTTGTATCAGAAGATATAATGTCAAAACTAATTGAAACAAATATAAATTTTAATATATCAATGAATATAGATAGAAAGAAATATGAAGATATTAATAGAGAACTACGTTCATTGGTTGATAAAAATGATAACTTGTATATAATAAGTTATTTTGATACGTTAGAAGTAGTTAAAAAAGCTTTACATACTAAATCTGTTCTAATGTATGGGTTAGCTATTGTAGTTACAATTATTGGATTTATTAATTACATTAATACTATGAGTGCAAGTATTTTGGCTAGAAAAAAAGAGATTGGAATACTACAAGCAGTTGGTTTATCTAATCGACAGCTTAATAATTTGGTTGAATTAGAAAGTTTATTCTACATTATTATTACAATTTTTACAGGATTAACTATTGGTAATGTATCAGGTTATATAATCTGTAATAAAGCTAATGACTTAATGGGTGGACTAACTTATAGCTATCCATATATACAGAGTTGTTTATTTGTTGCACTAATGTTAATTGGTCATATAGTTGTTATGAAAATAATAAAAATTAATTTATTTAAAGATTCATTAGTAAATAGAATTCGCTTTAGTGAATGATTAATATGATAAGTTAGTTGATAAAATAATACTGTTTAATAATAATCAAAGTTAGTATAACATAGGAGGTATTAATAAATGCTAAAAACAAAACAACTGAAAAAATATTTTACTGGAAAAGAATATACAGTAAAAGCTGTTGATGACATCAATCTAGTTGTTGATAAAGGGGAATTTGTTGCAATAGTTGGTGCATCTGGTTCTGGTAAAACAACGTTACTTAATCTAATAGGAGGTCTTGAACAGCCTACAGAAGGCAAAGTTCTAATTGATAATACAGATATATTTAATATGAATGAAACCAAGAGGACTATTTTTAGAAGAAGAAAAATAGGATTCGTTTTTCAGAGTTATAATCTTATACCCATTATTAATGCATGGGATAATATTATATTACCAATTGAACTAGATGGAAGGGAAGTTGATGAAAAATACATAACTGATTTAATGAAAACACTGAAAATATATGACCGTAGGGAACATCTACCTAATGCTTTATCAGGAGGTCAAAAACAGAGGGTAGCAATAGCAAGAGCTTTAGCATCCAATCCTTCTATCATCTTGGCTGATGAACCTACAGGGAATCTTGATTCAGAAAATAGTGAAGAAGTGTTGCATTTACTCAAAAAAACAGTAAAATTATATAATCAGACACTACTATTAATAACACATGATGAAAAAATAGCTCAAGAAGCTGATAGAATAGTTAAACTAAAAGATGGAACAATCGTAGAAGAGGGAAGGTGATAATATGAAATGCATTAAAAAATTATCAAAAGCATATTTATCATCATCCAAATTACGAAGGAAATTAGTTATATGGTCTATAGTATTATCGACTATTCTAGTATTATCAATTGGTAATTTATATGTTGGACGTATTATAAGTAATACCATGCATTATGAAGAGAAAATGGCTACATATGATGGGTATTTTACTAATGTGACCCAAAGACAAATAGATGAAGTCAAGGATAATGATAATGTAATTAATAGTTCGTTGAAAACTGTATTGACTAAATTAGCTGATTTCGATAATAGAAGATTTTATTTGGAAAATGCTGATTCAGAGTATATGGATAGGTTTAATTATAAAATAGAAGAAGGAGCATATCCTAACAGAGAAAATGAAATAGCATTAACAAGAAGTATTATAGAAGGACAAGACTTTAATATAGGAGATTACATTACTCTTAATCTAATAAATAAGGACAAATCAGTAGAATCAAAAAAATTCATTTTAACTGGAATAGTAAAAGCCAGAGGGTATGACAAAAATAAAAACACAGGCTTTATCAGTCAAGAATATATAGATAATGCAAATCCAAACGAATTAGATAGTGTTATATTTGTTTCTGTAAAGAAAACATTTGATAAAATTAGTCTATTTAATGAAATTGCTAAAACATCAGGTATAGATAAAAAAAATGTAAGGTATAGATCTGGTTTGCAAAATTCAGTTGAATATATCTTGGTTGTTTTATTGGTTGTTATCCTAAGTATTATTACTATAAGTAATATTTTTTCTTATGCATTAATTGAAAGGGTTAATACAATAGGGTTATTAAAAGCTGTTGGTATGACTAATAAACAATTACGAAGGTTATTCACAAAAGAGGGGATTTATTATTATATAAATGGTGCATTTATTGGTATTGTAATAGGTATATTATTTAATAGTTTTAGTCTTAACAGTCAATATAAAAGCTATTATGAAGACAAGTTTACTTTAGTTGAGTATATTAAAACATATGTATCGATAGCTTTTAGGGATAATCTATACTTAAGTCTATTAATAATTACATTACTTTTAGAAGCAGTGGGTGTTTGGTTAGCTTTAAAAATACCTAGTAAAAAAATTAAAAAAATGTCAATAGTTGATTCAATTCATTTTATTGATAAGGTAAAGGTAAAAAGAAACAAAATGAAAAAAAGAAAATTTAATAACCCTGCGTTGAAACTAGCTTATGTTAATCTTAATAACAATCGTTTTAAAACAGTCTTGTCAGTTCTAACTATTAGCATTAATGTTGTTCTGTTTTTATATTTTACTCATTTCTTTTCTTATGCTTTTTCAGATTTTATGGTAACAAGAGGTTTAGTAGGAGATATCCAAATATCAGGTATAGATTATGATGATATGATATATATTGATGAAATAGAAGGTATAGAACGTAAGAATATAGAAGTTAGAGGAATTGGAAAGACACCTATTGATGAAATAGAAATTGATCAAAGTTATACAGAAAAAAATGAACAATTACAAAAATATAAGGATAACAATGAGGATGCTGATATTAATTTATATAGTTACAATGACAATATGTTGGAATGCAGATATAAGTATATGAAGACACCATATACTCTTGAAGAATTGAAGACTATGAAAAATTGGTGTATTGTTTTTGATGTATTTGATGAATATGATTATGATATAGGGGAAACTTTTATTATCAATAATCAAGAAATTAGAGTAGTAGGAGAAATCAGTTTATATCATTACACTAAATACATTACTCCACCATTGTTAATCAGTAAGAATTTCACAAATGATGCTTTTAACAAAAATGAACTAGGTTATTCTCTAGTTGGATTAAATATTGAAAAAGATAGATATGATGATGTTAAAAATAAAATAGTTGAAAAATTTCAATATGACGAAGAGGTTTACACTACTTATATTGACGTAGAATTAAAAAAATTGTATCAAAATAAAGCAAATGCTTTTGTAATGATAAACTCATTTATTGGTATGATAGCTATGATAAGTTTATGTATGTTAGTTAATATCATGTATACATCTATAGTAAATAGAAAAAGAGAATTCGGTATGTTAAGAGCTATTGGAATGACTAAGAAACAATTTAATAAATATCTTGTTTTTGAAGGTAATATACTAATATCTTTTATTACTATAATAAGTATTCCAGCAGGATATTTTATAACAAAATTGTCTTTTGATGATTTTTCAAGCATTCCAGAAAATAGTGAATTTATATTTAAATTTCCTTATTGGTGTTTAATAATAATTCCAATATACTATATTATTATTAGGCTGATAATTAAAATGAGTTTGAAACGGATGGATAAAGAAAGTGTCGTTGATTTAATAAGATGGATTTAACTAACTTACAAAGAAAATATTCTAAGGGATAAAAAATTTGACATAATATTATGCTAAATGAATGGTTGGAAATAATAAAAACCATAAAACTATATAAAAACTTATTTTTAGAAGTTGTAATAATGATAAATACATACATTGTTAAAATAAAAATGAAGGTTAATAAATAAAAAGTTGCATAAATCTATAAACATGTATTGACATATTCTCAAATTCGTATATAATGGATATATAAATATTGAACATAAGTTACATGATAATCTTTTTAAATAAACAACTTTCATAATAATAAATACAAAGATGTATTTAAATTTTGTAGACAAAGTGGTCTATGTACTCTAACAAGAGTACGTAGGCCTTTTTTTGTTCTCTTTTATGGAAGTTTCCTACGGAAGATACCACTTAGGTGCTTTTCTAGTGTTTTAAAAAAGATTAGCTAACCTATGTTCTAGTAAAAGAAGGAGGCTAAAAATGAATAAAATAACCAAAATTGATATTATTACTAGACCTAGTAAAGTAGAAGAGTTAAAAGAAGCATTTAATGAAATAGGTATTACGGGTATGACATTTTCACATGTATTAGGATGTGGACAGCAAAAAGGTAAAACAAAATATTACAGGGGTAACAAATACAGTATTGATTTATTACCAAAATCAAAAATTGAGGTAGTGGTTTGTGAAGTGCCAGTGGAAGTAGTTGTTGAGACAGCACAAGAAGTACTTAGGACAGGGGAAATAGGGGACGGTAAAATTTTTATATATCCAGTAGAGAATGTAATAAAAGTTCGTACTGGTGAAGAAGGCGTAGACGCTTTATAAAATAAATATAATGACAGGAGTGGAATTTTTAATGGATGAGATTAAGTTTATTTTGGATAACATATGGATTTTAATAGCTACAACATTAGTATTTTTTATGCAAGCAGGATTTGCAATGGTAGAAACAGGATTTACTAGAGCAAAAAATGCGGGGAATATAATAATGAAGAATTTAATGGACTTTGCCATTGGTTCAATAATGTTTTGGGTAATTGGATATGGTTTGATGTACGGAAAATCAATAGGAGGATTAATTGGAACTCCTGATTTACTATTTCTAAATAATACTGATTATACAGCGCTTATATTTCAAACAGTTTTTTGTGCTACAGCGGCTACCATAGTATCAGGTGCAATGGCAGAAAGAACCAAGTTTATATCCTAAATGATATATAGTTTCTTCATATCAGTAATAATATATCCGGTAGCTGGGCATTGGATATGGGGTGGAGGGTGGTTGAGTCAACTTGGCTTCCATGACTTTGCAGGTTCAACTGTTGTCCATTCAGTTGGAGGATGGTGTGCTTTGGTTGGAGCTTCTATCATCGGACCACGTATAGGAAAATATACGAAAGATGGAAAATCAAAAGCTATACCGGGACATAGTTTGACATTAGGTGCATTAGGGGTATTTATACTATGGTTTGGATGGTTTGGTTTTAACCCAGGTTCTCAGTTGGCAGCTTCATCTGGGGCAGATATAGCATCAATATCAAAAATATTTGTTACAACGAACTTGGCGGCTGCAATTTCTGCTATTGTAACTATGAGTGTTACGTGGATAAGATACAAAAAGCCAGATGTTTCAATGACCCTAAATGGTGCATTAGCAGGACTTGTTGCAATAACTGCAGGATGTGCAGTGGTTACTCCTGTAGGAGCTGTCATGATAGGTATTATTTCAGGTGTAGCTATAATATTTGGTATAGAATTTATTGACAAGATACTGAAAATTGATGACCCAGTAGGAGCTATTGGTGTACACGGAATATGTGGAGCATTGGGAACTATCTGCGTTGGTTTATTTTCAGCAGATGCAGAAGTTGGATTAGGTCTATTCTATGGAGGTGGAGTTAGACAATTAGGTGTTCAGGCATTAGGAGTAGCTACCGTAGCAGCTTGGGTAATAGCAACTGCATTTATCATCTTCAAAGCAGTTGATTTGACTATTGGATTAAGAGTTAATAAAAAAGAAGAGAATATAGGATTAGATATAGAAGAACATGGTATAGAGAGTTATGCTGATTTTGAGATAAAGGTAATGTAATATAATATATCTGTTATTGAGAAGGGACTGTCTGATAATACAGACCCTTCTACTTTAGACAGATATATTTTTTAGAGGATTTTTATATCTATTAGAATTCATTAATGGAATGAAAAACGGACAGTCATTATAATCATCCATTAATATCCTAACATCAAGGTTAAAAACATCATGGAGAATCTCCTTAGTGATTATACTCTTGGGATTACCTTGCTTATATATGTCACCATCTTTTATGACGATAATTTTATCAGAATATCTGGCAGCTTGATTAAGGTCGTGTAATACCATGACAATAGTTAATTTCATTGTATGATTAAGCTTTTTGACCAATTCTAGTACTTCAAATTGATGACTGATATCTAGATATGTAGTAGGTTCATCCAATAGTAATATATTAGGCTTTTGACATAGAGCCATAGCGATCCATGCTCTTTGACGTTCTCCACCAGATAAAGTGGTAACTTGTCTATCTTTTAGGTGTTCCATCTTAGTCAGTTCTATTGCCCAGTTAATTATATCAATGTCTTCTTTATGAAGTTTGGCAGTCCAATCAAGATGTGGATATCTCCCATAACTAACAAGATCAAAGACTGTAAAATCATCAGGTGCATTGGGAGATTGAGGTAATATGGACATTTCTTTCGCCAATACCTTGGTATCCATCTGGAAAATTGAATTACCATTAAGATATACATCACCATATTTAGGTTTTAGATTTCTTGAAAGTGCCTTCAATAAAGTTGATTTACCGCAACCATTTGTACCGATCAACGTGTTTATGGAACCTTTTTTTATGTTTAAAGAAAGGTTATCGATTATATTGTTTTTACCATAATTAATTGTTACTGAATTAGTTCTTAACACGATTTTTCAACCCGCCTCTCAATAGGAATATAAAAAATGGTGCGCCAAGCATTGACATAACAATACCTACAGGTATTTCTACAGGGTCCATAACTATTCTTGCGATTGTATCACAAAACATCATTAATGATGCTCCCAGTAAAGCACTTGCTGGAAATAGATATCTATAGTCAGAACCGATTATAAGTCTTGTTATATGAGGTACAATCAATCCTACAAAACCTAACAATCCAACATTACTTGCTGAGCTAGCTGCTAGGAGTGAAGCTAAAGCAATAAAAACTTTTCTTACTCTCTCGATTTTCAGTCCTAGTCCGGTGGCTATTTCATCACCGAGCATCAATATATTCAATTTCTTGGATAACAAGAAAGCTACTATCAAACCAAAAAGTGCGTAAGGCCATAATGCATAGAAGTCTTTCCAAGTCTTAGCGGCTAGACTCCCTACCATAAATCCTAATGCATTTTGTACTCTATCAGGATAGAAGATAAGTATAGTGTTAATCCATGCTCCCAAAAATGAGGATACAGCAATCCCTGCTAATATAAGTCTGAGAGGTTTTATACCATTCTTCCAAGATAGTATGTATATGAGCATAGTTGTAAATAAAGCAAAAGCAAATGCAATTGGTGTAACAAGGAAATCATAGTCAGGAAAGACTACTAGAATAAAAACTGCACCCAACCCTGCGCCAGAGGATACACCAATAGTATTAGGTGAGGCTAGGGGGTTTCTCATTACCCCCTGTAAAATGCCTCCAGCCAAAGACAAACATATACCAACAGTTCCAGCTACAAGTGACCTTGGAACTCTTACTTTCCATATAATATTTCTATTGACACCTGTTTCATCAATAAATATAGCTTTTAATATTTCTGGAATTGATATCTTAAAAGCACCTAAACTAATACTAAAAAGAAATGATATAAAAGTAACAATTAACAAAATGATTAGTATGGTAATCTTATAAGAATGTCTATTTTTTAATTCATTCATTATTTAAATACCTGAGAATAAAATATTTTAGCTAAATATTCAAATGCTTCAGGATATCTTGCATTAGGTTTGTAATGGAATAATTCTGGTGGAAGATAATGTACATTACCTTCTTTAACTGCTGTAAGTGTAGCCCATGCTTCATTTGATTCTAAGTCATCTTTTATACGAGTTTTAACTTTTTCAAGATCCCCCATAGGAATAACTAATATTACATCAGGATCTTTTTCAAGGATTTTTTCCAAACTAAAATCTACTTTTGAACTATTTTCAACTGGCGAATCAGTAATTATATTGTTAGCTCCAAGCATTTCTACCATGTTTCCTACTAAGCCTGTAGAAAGTTCTGCTTTAACATATTTTGATGAACCAAATAAGATAAATACATTAGGTTGCTCTTCTTTTTTTGCTTTATCACAAATTTTATTTATATCTTCCTTAAGAGCTTTTACTTCTGAATTGTAAATATCATCTCTGCCAGTAATTTTTGTAAATAATCTTAGTGTATCAATAAATCTATCGTAAGGATTATTACTAACATCAACATATGCGCATTCTATATTATTGCTCTTTAACATATCTTCCATTTCTACGTGTTGGCTTCTAGTTGAGCTTAATATAACTAGGTCAGGTTCTAGAGATAATATTTTTTCAACACTAGGTGCGTTTACTTTTCCAACTTGTTCAATATCTTTAGCAGCATCTGGAACATTAGTTGTACCACTTACTCTAGCAATAGCTTCTCCACCTGCTAGATACCAGATATCTAGAATAGAATTCATAAGTACAACAACTTTTTTTGGATTTTTAGTAATTGTTTGTTCATTACCCATTGGGTTTAAATATGTAATAGTTGTGTCAGTATCTTCGATTATGAATTCAGGTAATTCTTCTGATGTTTTATTGGCAGAGTCTTTTTCTGAACTATTAGTTGTTGTTTCTGAATCTTTTTCTGCATCCTTATTTTCATCAGTGGTTTTTTCATTGTTATCTGGAGTAACAGTAGTTTTTGATGAATCCTGCTGTTTTGAACATCCACTGAATGAAGTAACGGTCAATATAAAAATCAATAAAATAGCAACACGTTTCATATTTTTCATTATTAAGTCCTCCTAGGAAATTCTTATAATAGTATCTTTGTATTAATTCAATAGTTTTTGAAGGTTAATTCTCCATGAAAATAAGAACAGCTAACGGTTATAGAGATAATATAAAAATAAAAAAACTCACAACTAACAGTTGTAAGTTATATTAACAAATTAAATAATTTATAATAAGATAAAATTATTAATCAATTAATGTAATCGTATCTTCCCACCGAAGTTAGTTACATGGATTTTAAAGGCAGGTTTCCTGACTCGTAGCTCAAGTTACTCTCTTAATCTTCCCAGTTTCCCAGTGATATATCTAAGATTTCATCCCTACTTACAGTAGCGGGGGCTGTAGAGGATTCACACCTCATTCCCTATTATCTTTTAATGTTAAATCTTTGTTAAGTTAACATTATAAAGCACCCTTAAATAACTATTAAATTTTAAAGAAATAGTATCATAGTTTTGTAGTAATGTCAATGTGATTAAGAGTTGTAATGCATTATAAAAATAAGATGCTGGGTTCGGCGTCCTGCCTCACTACTCCACATATACATATACTATTTTGCTTATAGTCTCCGTCAATATATTTACAAAACACATTTTCTTCTATAGTGGCAGTATTATTACAGGCTATTGGTGAAATATATTGAGTTTATTAATTCATTAAAATGATGGGTATCAATCTAATTAAGGGGGATTATATGAAAAAAGTATTTGTGTGGTGTAATATCATAATTATAAC
>NZ_BTPU01000083.1:0-2294 GCF_036985595.1 Vallitalea maricola
GGCAGACCATGTTGAAAATCATAGGTAATATAAAAGAAGAAATGGTTCAGAACACTGGTGATGATGGAGTGACACAAACAGTTACAGCAAGAACAGGAATAGCAAGGGTGGCAGACGTACAGCTTCCTAATCCAGTGGAACTTGCACCTTTTAGAACATTCCCTGAACTACAACAACCTTACAGTAAATTTGTATTCAGAATGAAAACAGGTCCAGCAGCTGCATTATTTGAAGCAGGTGGAACAGGATGGAGAGTCAATGCAATGGAAGGTATCAAGGAATACTTGTCGGAAGCATTGGAAGGACAAGACGTGAAGATTATTCTTTAATATATGAGGGCTTATGCCCTCACTTATGAAACACCTACACATACAGATTTTAAAATATATACATGCTAGAACAGGATATCAATATGATATCCGATTACATAAAAGGGATATCAATATAATATCTACCTCCCCATTCAGATATCAATATGATATCCCTATGATTGACTAGGATATCAATAGGATATCCAAAAACACAAAAAGGGATATCAATATAATATCTACCCCCTTTCAGATATTAATATGATATCCCTATAGGTTACTAGGATATTAATATAATATCCCCATAAAAGACATTGATATCAATAGGATATCTATGAAAATAGAAAGAAGGGAAAACAAATGACACTATTAACTGGAGAAGCAAAAGAAAGAGCATTGATAGGAAATGACATAGTCGATAATTTATTTCAAGGAGTTGAACTTAACGAAACACTTAAAAGTCTAGAGGAAGTAATACGGACACTTGAATTCATGATTTGTCTTATGGGTGAAAAGGAGCAAATTGAAAAAACAGTCCAGAGAACAGAAAGTGTTTTGAGTGTAATCAAATATATTCTAAATAAAAATAAGGATTATGACATAAGCAGTATGGTTGAAATAATAAGATACGCAAAATCTTATTCAGCAAACATCAAAGATTGGAAGAGTAATTGAATATTAGAATATAACAATATACGGATGAAAAGGAGAGATATCATGAATAAAATAAACACTGATCAGATAAAAGATAAGACACAAACAGTAGATGATAATAGTAATAACGCAGATAGATATTCACAAGTTGAAAGAAAAAATACAGGCACAAGAAAAGAGTATGAAAACAACATGCACCGTACTTATGCATACAAAAATCGTGGACTGGAAATTAAGATTGATACAATGGAAATCCTCTACGAACAATTAAAAAAGTTAGAAGAGGATTTACAAGGATTACATGATGAAAAAGCATATCGAACTTTAGAAATTATGGCAAAACTTGGAAAAGCGATACTTCCAGATTAGTTCATAAAAAAGATATCAATAGGATATCCAACAAGGGAGGAATAGATAGATGGAATACATCATTTCAGTAGATGCAGGTAAACACGCTACCAAGTGTGTAGGAAGAAAAGTCACTCAGACCAAAGACAGACAGGTATTTTTTAACACAAGATATTATGACATGGATAATGGAGAGATGGAAGTCTATGGTGAATCATATAAGGTGAAATACCAAAACCATGAATACATAATCGGAGAGCAAGGAGAATTATATGATACCACCACAACAAAGACTTCTCTTATACATAAATTAGCTACACTGACAGCTATAGCAAAGATAGCAGGTGAGGACACTGATCCAACTGTAATATTGACCATTGGTTGTCCAACAGCCATCTACAAGAACACTAAGCTAAAAGAAGCTTACAGAAAATACATCTGTGATGATAACCCCATATCAATAACTCTAGATGATATAGCTTATAACATCAACATAGAAAAAGCCATAGTCAAATGTGAAGGTAGTGGAATAGTCTACCTAGAACCTCATACATTCGTACATCAGAGAGTGGGAATATTGGACATTGGTGGTAGGAACATGAACTTTGGAATATATGACAATCGTGTTCCAGTACCAAGTAGTCTATTCTCCAACAATAACGGTGGCTTAGTACTTGAAACCATAGTGAGAGAAGATCTATCAAGTCACTATGGAGAAGACTATGACCTTGCAACAGCTGTGAACGCTCTAAAAAACGGTGGAATCATAATCAATGGAGAACTACAAGAAGACAGTGCAAAACTAGTAAGCAGCTCAATAGACAACTACATAACCAACTATATACTAAAACCAATACGAGAAAAGAATATCAACCTATCAACCATGACAGTCATGTTAATAGGTGGAACAAGTAAATTCATCTTAGATCATATAAAAAAATACTTACCCCATGCCAAGATATCTAACCAAGATACCCAGTGGGC